>JAUXIQ010000032.1 GCA_030620925.1 Nitrospinota bacterium | reverse complement strand
GAAGGACCACTTGCGATCGACCCATCCTCGCAGGGTGAATACCGGTAAGGGGATATTGAAAGGAGAGTGGTGATTAGTTTATAAACGGGCATTCATATCCTTTATGGGGTGATATTGACGCGGCTTTTTTCATTATTACCGGAGAAGAAATATGGGTTTTAAGGAGAAGATAGCTTCAGGCGAGAGGGTGGTGACTGTTGAAATATCTCCGCCCAAGGGCGCGGACATAGAAAATATGATGGATTTGGCCGATTCGGTGAGGGGGAAGGTCGATGCTATAAACATCACCGATAATCAGCGGGCCGTCATGCGCATGAGCTCCCTGTCCGCCTGCTCTCTGCTTAAAGCTTACGGGCACGAGCCGGTCATGCAGGTTTGTTGCAGGGATCGAAATCGTATCGCCCTGCAGTCAGACTTGTTGGGGGCATGGGCCATGGGCATCAGAAACGTCTGCGTGATGACCGGCGATCATCCAGCTCTGGGAGATCACCCCAATGCTAAAGGGGTTTTCGACCTCGATTCCGTGCAGTTATTGGAATTTATGAGAGAACTGGGGCGGGGCACGGACTCCATGGGAAATCCGCTGCAAGGGGCAACCGGTTTCAATGCCGGAGCTGTTTTTAACCCCTATGCCGACCCCATGGAACTCCAGGTAATGAAGCTGAAAAAGAAGATAGAAGCCGGAGCGGGATATATACAGACGCAGCCGGTTTTCTCCATGGAAATGGTGGAGACTATCATGAAGCTCGAAAGCGAGACCGGTGTGCGCTTTCTGGTGGGGATCACCCCCTTGCGCTCAGTGGGTATGGCCAAGTTCATGAGCGAGAAGCTTCTCAACAAACCCCTTCCGGAGAGCATCATAAAGAGACTCGAAGTCTCGCCCGATTCTGTGGAAGAGGGTATGGACATCGCCGCGGAGTTTGTGACTCGTATAAGGGATTCCGTCAAGGGAATACACATCATGCCTATTGGCGGGGAGGCGGGCCTGGGAAGTTTTTTAGAGAGGATAATTTATTAACTTGCGCTCGAGCGGCCCGGATTTTCATAATTGACAATCCGCCGCTGATTACTTTTAATATTGAATACTTTTTTTCACTGTTATAATGAATGTACCGTCCATTAAAATGACCTTCGCTGCTTTTAAGCTCCCCATTCGGACGGCCCGCGGCTTAATTTTTATTTTATTTTTGCATCCCTTTCGGACGGGTAGTTCCCCATGAACAACAGATTGCCCCCGTGGCTGAGACAGCGATATTCCCGCTCCTCTGAAATACATGAGGTGAAGGCCGCTTTGAGGGAAAAAGGTCTTCACACCGTCTGTGAATCGGCCATGTGCCCCAATATCTTCCAGTGTTTCTCCAAACCTACGGCCACGTTTATGATTATGGGGGACGTCTGCACCAGAAACTGCAGTTTCTGCGCAGTGGCCGATGGGAGTCCGCAGGCCCTGGACCGGGAGGAGCCGTCGAAGATCGCCGATGCCGCCCGCCAGTTGAAATTAAAGCACGTGGTGATCACCTCCGTCCCCAGGGACGACCTGCCGGACGGCGGTGCTTCCCATTTTGCAGCGACGGTCCTGGCCCTCAAGGAAGAACTCCCGGAAGCGACCCTCGAGGTGCTCACACCCGATTTTCAAGGGAATCTCGAAGCTCTGGAAATTGTGCTTCAAAGCGGGCCTCACATTTTCAACCACAACCTGGAGACGGTGCCCAGGCTGTACACTGCGGTGAGGCCACAGGCGGAGTATCGGCGCTCCCTCGGGGTGCTGAGCTGTGCAAAAGAATCGGGCGGGGGCCTGTTCACCAAGTCGGGCCTCATGGTGGGATTTGGTGAGAGCGAGGGCGAGGTCCTCGGTGTCCTGAACGATTTGCGGGAGGCCGGCTGCGACATGCTCACCATCGGTCAGTATCTGCGGCCTTCGAAGGAGCATCTGCCCGTGGTGGAATATATACACCCGGATAAGTTCGAATATTATAAGCAGGAAGGAGAGAAGCTGGGTTTCCTGTACGTGGCCTCGGCTCCACTGGTGAGGAGCTCTTTCAACGCCGAAGAGGCGCTGGAGAAGAAGCCGGGGTAGCGAAGCTGTAAAAAAGTCAAAATATTTTTTAATTTGATACTCTCTTGACGGAGGCTGTTTTGTGAAACAGGTGAACGTGGGCCTCATCGGTTTCGGAACGGTGGGCAGCGGCGTGGTGAAGATTTTCCAGGGGAACTCCCCGGTCATCGACCAACGCCTGGGCGCCTCCCTGGTGCTGAAAATGATAGCCGACCTGGATATCGATAGCGACCGGGGCCTGGAGGTGGAAAAGGAGATGCTTACCACCAACGCCGATGAGGTGCTGGACGGGCCGGACATCGACATAGTCATAGAATTGATCGGCGGCCTGGAACCGGCGAGGAGCTTCATCCTCCGGGCGGTGGAGAACGGTAAACACGTGGTTACCGCCAACAAGGCCCTGCTGGCGCATCACGGGGAAGAGCTGTTCGAGGCCGCAGCCGATAACGGGGTGACCATAGGTTTCGAGGCCAGTGTGGGAGGAGGCATACCCATTATCAGGGCAATCCGGGAAGGCTTCCCCGCCAACAGGTTTCAGGCCATCCAGGGGATCGTCAACGGTACCGCCAACTACATACTCAGCAAAATGGCTGAGGAGGGAAGGCCGTTTGGCGAGGTGCTTGAGGAAGCGCAGGTCCTGGGTTACGCTGAGGCGGACCCCACTTACGATATCGAGGGAATAGATTCGGCGCATAAGATAGCCATTCTGGCTTCGCTGGCTTTCGGCATCCCTCTCGACCTGGAAGCTGTTTTTTGCAGGGGAATAACCGATATCACCCCGCTGGATATCCAATACGCCCGCGAGTTCGGTTACCGGATAAAACTTCTGGCCGTGGCCAAGCGTGTGGGCGGCGAAGTGGAGTTACGGGTGCACCCGGCCCTTATCCCCGAGGACGAGCTGCTGGCGAAAGTGAGCGGGGTATACAACGCCGTCCACGTGATAGGGGACATGGCAGGGCCCAACACCCTCATCGGACAGGGAGCCGGCTCGCTGCCCACGGCAAGCGCGGTCATGGGTGACGTGATAGAAATCAGCCGGGAACTGCTCAAGGGCGTTAAGGAGAGGCTCCCCCCTCCCACCCGCAACCGGGATCCTCAAAACGGACTCAGGGTGAGGGACATTAATGATATAGAGACCGAATACTATCTTCGTTTCACAGTCATGGACAAGTCCGGGGTGCTCTCCCGGATTTCAGGTATACTGGGCGCTGCCGGTATAAGCATCGCCTCCGTCATCCAGAAGGGGAGGCGGGAAGGCGGCGCAGTGCCGTTGGTGATGATGACTCATAAGGCCCGGGAGGAGGACGTTCAGCGGTCGCTGCGAGAGATAACCAGGTTCGATTTCGTCCTCGAGGAGACCATGCTGATCCGCGTGGAAAACGAGAGGGCCGGATGAGGAGTTGTTCTTAGGCCCTATCACGAATAAAGTTTACCGGATAAAGAGCGAGGCGGGTTTTGAAATACGTGGTGTTAATAGGTGACGGCATGGCCGACGAGCCGTGCCCGCAATTGGGAGACAGGACTCCCCTGCAGGTGGCGCACACGCCCAACATGGACGCCCTGGTCAAGGAGGGCATGACAGGCAGTGCGCACACCATACCGGACGGCATGTCCCCCGGCAGCGACGTGGCCAACCTGAGCATCCTGGGCTACGACCCCCACCGTTATTACAGCGGCAGGGCGCCCCTTGAGGCCGCTAGCATGGGGGTGGAGCTGGGCCCCGATGAAGTGGCCTTCCGCTGCAACCTGGTGACTCTGGGGGTGCGGGCCGGGGTTACCATAATGGAGGATTACAGCGCCGGCCATATAACCGACTCCGAGGCTTCGACCCTGATAACCGGATTGCAGCGGGAGCTGGGGACGGAATATATAAAGTTTTACCCCGGTAAAAGCTACCGCCACCTCACCGTCTGGAAAGGTGGGCCGGAGCAGCTTGAGCTCACGCCCCCCCACGACATACTCACCAGGCCTGTGGTAGAATACCTGCCCGGCGGCGAAGGGAGCGGGGAGATGTTAGAGCTCATGGAGCGCAGCCGGCAGTGGCTGAAAGAACACCCCGTCAACCGCAAACGGAGGGAGGAAGGGAAGAACGCCGCGGACAGCGTCTGGCTATGGGGCTGCGGCAGGGCCCCGCAGATGCCTTCCTTCAAGGAGAAGCATGGTTTGGACGGCGCGGTCATAGCCGCCGTGGACCTTATAATGGGCATAGCGCGCTGTCTGGGGTTGAAGACCATCGAAGTGCCCGGGGCCACCGGCTACCTGGATACCAATTATCGGGGCAAAGTGGATTACGGACTGGAAGCCCTCGAGGAGGGAGATTTCCTCTATCTTCACGTTGAAGCGCCTGATGAGACGGGCCACGAAGGAGAGCCGGAAAAGAAAGTTAAAGCCATAGAGGATTTCGACGAGCTGGTGGTGGGCCGCATGATGGACGGACTTCGAGCCCTGGGGGACCATCGGGTGCTGGTTATGCCCGATCACTACACGCCTTTATCCATAAGGACGCATAGTGCCGATCCCGTCCCCTTCGCCATTTGCGGCACGGGAGTGAGCTCCGAGGGCCGGGAAGCTTTCAGCGAAGAGCTGGCGACCGCACCCGTAAGGGAGTTCAAAAACGGGTATCAATTGATGGATTTCTTTTTAGCGATGTGAACAATGGAGTTTTGGGTAATTGGGTTTGATGGTTCATAAATACGGCGGCACTTCCGTGGGCAGTATAGAGCGCATCAAGGAAGTGGCCAAAAAGATAGCTGAGGCCAGGGACGAGGGAAACGACGTCGTAGCGGTGGTATCCGCCATGGCCGGCGAGACGGATAAACTCATCAGCCTGGCCAGTGAGATCACGGACCTCCCGGACGAAAGGGAGATGGACCTTCTCATGTCCTCTGGCGAACGCGTAACAGCCGCCCTGGCGGCCATAGCCCTTCAGACCATGGGCTATCCCGCCCGCTCCTTCACCGGCCGACAGGTGGGCATACAGACCGACGACGCGCACACCAGGGCACGCATCACCCATATAGATGCGGAGCCCATCCGCAAGACGCTCGAAGAGGGTAAAGTAGTGGTAGTGGCCGGTTTCCAGGGTATAAGCAGCAACCAGAACGTCACCACCTTCGGGCGCGGAGGGTCGGATACCACGGCCGTGGCCCTGGCCGCCGCCCTGAAGGCGGATTTGTGTATTATATACACGGACGTGGAGGGGGTCTTTTCCGCCGACCCCAACACGGTGAGCAACGCCAGGAAACTGGATAAGGTATCCTATGATGAGATGCTGGAGATGGCCAGCCTGGGGGCCAAGGTGCTTCATAACAGGGCGGTGGAATTCGCCAAGAAATACGATGTGCCCCTGCTGGTTAAATCTACTTTTAAGGAGGGCAGTGGAACCTTGGTGACCAACGAAGACGAAAGCATGGAAAAAGTAGTGGTATCGGGTGTTACCTGTGATAAGAAACAGGCCAAACTAACCATAGCCCTCGTGCCCGATAAACCGGGCATCGCCGGAAAAATTTTCGGGCAGATAGCTAATGCCGGTGTGGTGGTGGATATGATCATCCAGAACGTGAGCACCGCAGGCATTACCGATATCTCCTTCACCGTCCCCGGAGGTGATGTGAGCAAGGTGGAGGGTGAGGTAAAGAAAATAGCTGAAGAGATCGGTGCGGGCGGCGTGACCATCAATGAGAGCATTGCCAAAGTGTCCATCGTGGGGGTGGGCATGCAGAGCCATTCCGGGGTGGCGGCCCAGATGTTCCAGACTCTGGCCGAAGAGAACATAAACATACAAATGATCAGCACCTCGGAGATAAAGGTTTCCTGCGTCATAGACAGCAAGTATTCGGAGCTTGCGGTGAGGGCGCTGCACGAGTCTTTTAAAATCGGCGAAGACGATTGATGGCCGCCGGATAGGCAGAGAGAGGGAAAATGAAAAAGGTCAAGCTCTACGATACCACGCTCAGGGATGGCACTCAGGCCGAAGAGGTATCGTTATCGGCCGAAGACAAGGTAAAAATAGTGGAGAAGCTGGACGACCTGGGCATTCATTACATAGAAGGGGGATACCCCGGCTCGAACCCCAGGGATAGAGAATTCTTCAAAAGGATTAAAAATATTTCCCTCGCCCAGAGCAGGCTGGTCGCTTTCGGGAACACCCGCCGAGCGGGTATCAAGGCCGCCAAGGACGCCAACCTACGCTCTCTCCTCAACGCCGATACCGAAGTGATCACCCTGGTATCCAAAACCTGGGACCTCCACGTGCGCGATGCGCTGCGCGTCTCGCTGAAAGAGAACCTGGAGATGATCTACGATTCCGTGGAATACCTCAAGAAGGAGGGCCGGGAAGTCATCTACGACGCCGAGCATTTCTTCGACGGGTTCAAGCGGAATAAAGAGTACGCCCTCAAATGCCTGAAAACCGCGCAGGAAGCCGGCGCCGATTGCCTGGCCCTCTGCGATACCAACGGCGGGGCCATGCCCGACGAGATAAAATCCATCTTGCGGGAGGTGAAAAAGAACGTCAAGACTCCGCTGGGCATACACACGCATAACGACTGCGAGATGGCCGTGGCCAACACCATCATCGCCGTCCAGGCGGGAGCGGTGCAAGTGCATGGAACCATCAACGGATACGGCGAGCGCTGCGGCAACGCCAATCTCTGCTCGGTCATCCCCAATCTGAAATTGAAACTCAAGATAGACTGCATCACCGAGGAGAACATGCTCAAGCTCAAGGAGGTATCCGGCTTCGTCAACGAGCTGGCCAACCTCAACCCCTGGTCCCACCAGCCCTACGTGGGGAAGAGCGCCTTCGCCCACAAAGGGGGCCTTCACGTGAGCGCCGTTCAGCGAAACCCCGAAACCTACGAACATACCGACCCTGAGGTGGTGGGGAACAGACGCCGGGTGCTTGTATCGGACCTTTCAGGCAAGAGCAACGTGATGTTCAAGGCTTCGGAGTTCAAGATCAAGCTGAACAGCAAGGACCCCTCCGTGGGACGCGTGCTCGAAGACCTCAAGGAGTTGGAGAACCAGGGGTATCAGTTCGAGGGGGCCGAGGGTTCTTTCGAGCTGCTATTGAAGCGGGCAATGGGCGAGGAGCGTAAGTTCTTCGACCTGATGGGTTTCCGGGTAATCGTCGAGAAGCGGGGCGAGAAGAAGGAGCCTTATTGCGAGGCCACCATCATGCTCTCCGTGGACGGCGTAGCGGAGCACACGGCTTCGGAGGGGCACGGCCCCGTCAACGCATTGGATAATGCCCTGCGCAAGGCGCTGGAAAAATTTTATCCACAGCTCAGCCAGGTGGAGCTGCTGGACTATAAGGTGCGCATACTGAACCAGGACGCCGGAACCGGCGCACTCACCCGGGTGCTCATCGAATCCGGGGACGGCAAGAACAGGTGGGGGACGGTGGGCGTCTCCGACAACATCATAGAAGCGAGCTGGCAGGCGCTGGTGGACAGCATCCAGTATAAACTCATGAAAGATGAAGACAATGCCAAAAGGTCCGCAGAGGAAGGCTGAGGCCGTATTCGACAACTTTTAACCGGGTATCTGAGTTAGATGGAAAAGCTGACCTTTCAACAACTGGTGATGGCCCTGGAGAAATTCTGGGCCGATAGGGGGTGCGTGATCCAGCAGCCCTACGACGTGGAGAAGGGAGCGGGGACCATGAACCCCGCCACGTTCCTGCGCGTCCTGGGCCCCGAGCCCTGGAAGGTAGGCTACGTCGAGCCGTCGCGGCGGCCTACCGACGGCCGCTACGGAGAAAATCCCAACCGCCTCCAGCATTACTATCAATATCAGGTTATCATCAAGCCATCGCCCCTGGACGTTCAGGAAATATATCTGGAGAGCTTGCGCCACCTGGGCATCGACCACTTGAGCCACGACATCAGGTTCGTTGAAGACGATTGGGAAGCGCCCACCCTGGGGGCCTGGGGCCTGGGATGGGAGGTCTGGCTTGACGGCATGGAGATAACCCAGTTCACCTACTTCCAGCAGGCCGGGGGCCTGGACCTCAAGCCGATTCCGGTGGAGATAACCTACGGACTCGAACGAATCGCCATGTACCTCCAGGACGTGGACAATGTCTACGACCTGGTCTGGGACGGCGCGGTGAAGTACGGAGACGTGCACCATCAGAGCGAAGTGGAGTTCTCCCATTATAACTTTCACCAGGCCGACGTGGATATGCTGTTCAAACTCTTCGACATGTATGAGGCCGAATCGCAGCGACTTATTGATGAGGACCTGGTGCTCCCCGCGTATGACTACTGCCTGAAATGCTCACACACCTTCAACCTGCTGGACGCCAGGGGCGCCATCAGCGTTACCGAGCGTACGGGGTATATCGGGCGGGTGAGGAACCTGGCCCGGGGGTGCAGCGAGAAATATATAAACCAGCGCCAACAGATGGACTATCCCCTGATGGGAAAGTTCGACACGGGAGAATAGATGAGCAAGGATTTTCTGCTGGAGGTCGGAACCGAAGAGATACCCTCCGACTACCTTAACCCCGCACTGCGGGCCATGGAAAAACTGTGGGGCGATCTGGCGGATAAGAACCGCATAGAGGCCGGGAAGGCCGTTGCACTGGGGACGCCACGCCGCCTGGTGCTGATGGTTGAGGGCGTGGCCGAGGAGCAGAAAGAGCTGGTAACCAAAACATTCGGCCCTCCCAAAAAGGCGGCCTTCGACCAGGAGGGGAACCCCACCAGGGCGGCGGTGGGTTTTGCCGAGAAGTGCGGCGTCACCGTGGAAGAGCTGGAGGTTGAGGAGACCCCCAAGGGAGAGTATCTATATGCCGCCAGGGTGGACAGGGGCAAAGAGGTATATAAGCTTCTGCCGGAGCTGATTCCAGAGCTCATGAACCAGTTGCCCTTCCCCAAGTCCATGCGCTGGGGGGAGGGGGAGGCCAGGTTCGTTCGGCCTATTCACTGGCTGCTCTGTCTTTTCGGTAACCGCACGGTAGAGTTTCAATACGGCGGCGTGGCCAGCGGGAACCTCTCCAGGGGGCACAGGTTCATGGCTCCGAAAGCCTTTGCGGTAAAGACCCCTGAAGCTTATCTAGCCGCCGCCGCCAAAAACTCGGTGATAGTGGATAATAAAACCAGGAAAGAGATGGTGAGAAAGGCTGTTCACGAGCTGGCTTCGGCTCACGGCGGGGTGGCTTCCGGGGATGAGGATCTGCTGGACATAGTCACCAATCTGGTGGAGTATCCGGTGGGCGTGTGGGGGAGCTTCGACGAGGAGTATCTTAAACTCCCCCGTGAGGTGCTGGTCACCACGATGGTGAAACACCAGCGTTACGTTCCCGTTGAGGGTCCTGACGGAGCGTTGATGGCCAACTTCATCGCCGTTTGCAACACCAGAGCCAGGGATATAGGGGTGGTGGCCCACGGGAACGAGAAGGTGCTGCGGGCCCGTCTGGCGGACGCCATGTTTTTCTTTAAGGAAGACTCAGCCAAACCTCTGGATGAGTATGTGGAGGGGCTTAAGCGCGTACTGTACCAGGAGAAGCTGGGTACTTCTTACCAGAAGATGGAGCGCTTTCGCCGGCTCGCCCTTTACCTGCAATCGGTCATGGACGTGAGCTCGCCGGATATGGTGGAGCGGGCCGCTTACCTCTGCAAGGCCGACCTGGTGACTCAGATGGTCTATGAGTTCCCCGGTCTCCAGGGAGTCATGGGCAGGGAGTATGCGCTTCTTTCCGGCGAGAAGGAGGAAGTGGCGAGAAGCATATATGAGCACTACCTCCCCCGCTATTCGGGGGACAGCCTGCCGGAGACTCACACCGGCGCCCTGCTCAGCCTGGCCGATAAGCTGGATACACTGGCTGGCAGTTTCGGGATCGGCATGAAGCCCACCGGCAACCTGGACCCTCACGGTTTGAGGCGGCAGGCCCTGGGAATCATCAATATAATTATGGATAACGCCTACTGTTTCCCGCTCAGCGGCGCAGTGGATAAAGCGCTGGAAATTCTCAAGACGGAGAATCCGACAGAGGTGAAAGCCGAGCTGCTGGAGTTTTTCGCTCGACGAATTGAAAACCTGTTCCTCTCCGAGGATTACAGATATGATCTGGTGAATGCGGCCATGGGAGCGGGTTTCGATGACCTCCCCGGATTGAAGCTGAGGCTGGAGGCGCTGGCGGAATTTTCCAGGAGGACCGATTTCGAGGCCCTTACCACAACCTTTAAGAGGGTTGTGAACATCATACCCCCGGAACGGTTTGACGAAGTGAAGCATTCTCTGCTGGCTGAGGACGCCGAGATCAAGCTCGATGCGAAAACTTCGGAGGTGAAAGCTAAGTTAGACGGACTGCTGGAGGGCGAGCACTACCTGGAGGCCCTGGCCGCAATAGCGGAATTGAAAGACTCGGTGGACTGTTTCTTCGACTCCGTCATGGTTATGGCCGAAGACCAGGAGTTGCGGCGCAATCGTCTGGCACTGCTGTGCAAGGTGGCCGACCTCTTTACGGCCGTGGCCGATTTTTCCGAGGTGGTGGTCAGCGGATGACCTGCAGGCGGTTTAATTTATGTGAAATGAGCGAGAGAACTTTTTTTATTCTTATAACATTCGATATCATGGACACCAGACGATAAGTCAGCGTAGGGGAGATGTTGATGGGGCAAAAATATGTCTACTACTTCGGAGCCGATGGAACGGAAGGGAACGCCCAGATGAGGGGCCTCCTGG
>JAUXIQ010000306.1 GCA_030620925.1 Nitrospinota bacterium | reverse complement strand
GGGATCGCTGAGATGCCCGATAACGTGAGCATGGTAGCCTTTTCCATGGCTGTCTCGGCGAGCGGTGCTATGAAAGCCCTCAAGACCACCCCACTGATGACGATTGAGGAGGGGGTTGAAGCCATGAAGAAGGCAGGAGAAGCGGGATACCAGCCACCAAGTGGCTAACCAATGACGGTGTCCTAAACTGCGTATGGGGAATGCTGTCTCACAGGAGGGAATCATCATGGTTCGTGAAGCAATTCAGTCTATACACGTCAAGTTTGTTGAAGCAATGAATCGGGGAGACGCGGCGGGGGTAGCCTCCTTCTACAACGAGGATGCGAAACTGCTTGCGCCTAACAATCCAATGGTAATCGGGAAACAAGCCATTCAAGAATTTTTGCAGGGCCTCATGGAAATGGGTATGAGGGATTTTACCATTGAAACCATGGACTTGGATTACAGCGGCGACCTGGCTTGTGAGGTCGGAGTCTACACTTTCAACACTCAACCAGAGGGTGGCCAAATCCTAAAGGATGAAGGGAAATATATTGAAATTTGGAAAAAACAGGCTGATGGGTCGTGGAAGTTAGCCGTTGATATGTTTAATAGCGACTTCCCGCCGCCAACTTAGTGATTGAAATTAGGGGTCGAAAAAATTCTTTGACTATTTTTGCCGCACCACAAAGGGCAGGGCACACCACTTTGCCCTTTGTGATTATGACTCCACCACAACCCTCATGGCAGCCCCTGTGAAACAGGAAGCGGGGGGGAGGGTATGTGAAGCAAACAGGGTATATGCCCACTACTTCGCGTTTTAATGAAGAACCGGCTCCTAATCGAACGATCCGCTGTCGGGCTGATGCCGATTGATGGCAGGGGTATAGCGCCAGGCGGAGATGATCCGATAACCTAAAACGAAGGGGAAATTCAGGGTTTTCTCATTATTGTCTTTTTTTGCCTGTCCTGATGGTTATTCATTTATGGTTTTCCATATTTTTCACGGAGGGCTTTCTTTAAAATTTTTCCCGTGGGATTTTTAGGCAGCTCTTCCTCCACGAACAGGACGCTCCGCGGCTTTTTGTAACCGGCCAGATTGGCTCTGCATAACTCCAATATCTCTTCTTCCGTGGCGCCCGAACCGTCTTTCAGCTTGATTATGGCTCTTACCGATTCGCCCCACGTTTCATCGGGATAACCTATAACCGCCGCTTCCATCACCGAGGGATGCCGGTATATCACTTCCTCCACCTCCCTGGGGTAAATGTTCTCCCCGCCGCTCACAATCATATCTTTCCGGCGGTCGGTGATAAAAATGTAGCCTTCGTCATCCACCCAGGCCATATCTCCGGTATGCAGCCACCCGTTTACGATGGTTTCCGCCGTGGCTTCGGGTTTGTTCCAGTAGCCCTGCATCACGCTCTCAGACCGCACAACTATCTCTCCCATCTGCCCGTCCGGTTCTACATCGTTCCTCTCATCGTTTACCACCCGTACGCATACGTTCATGAGCTCTTTTCCGCAAGAGGCCAGGCGCCGCACCAGCTTCTCCGGCCCATCGGTGACGTGCTCATCAGACTTGAGCAAGGTGACGGTGCCCGTGCTTTCGGTGAGGCCGTAAGCCTGCATGAAGACCCCTCCAAACCGCTCGATACCCGCCTTCAGCAGCTCCACGGGCATGGCCGACGCGCCGTAACCTATCCTCCTGATGGAGCTGGTGTCATACTTGTCCAGGGCCGGGTGACGCATCAGAAAATTGAACATGGTGGGCGCAAAACTGGTAACGGTTACCTTCTCTTTCTCGATGATGCTCAAGGCCTGCTCCGGGTCGAATTTCCTCGTCAGATGCACGGTAGCACCAGAGTATAACAGGGACAGGGCCGAGCTTCCGGCGATATGAAACAGGGGGAAGTTAAACATCGACACGTCATCGGACGTGTTATCCCCGCTGAGCGTGAGGTTGAAAAATTTGGATATGATGTTCTTATGGGTGAGCATGGCCCCTTTGGGGAAACCCGTCGTGCCGCTGGTGTAGATAAACCATGCCACGTCCTTTTCATTCAGAGCTACGTCCGGTTTGTGGGTGGGAAAACGTGCTATGAAGTCCTCATAATCGATCATGCCCTGCGGGGTTTTACCGATGCACAGGAAGTGCTCGACGTCGGGAATATCGCTGCGTATGCCTTCTGCGCGATCCAGGTAGTCATCCGTAACGATGAAAACGCGGGCGCCGCAATCGTTTATTATGTATGCTATCTCACGTTCCACGAGCCGGTAGTTCACGGGGACCAGCGTCAGCCCTGCGCTGGGCGCCGCGAAGTATAGCTCGGCGTATTGGTGGCAGTTCTCGCCGAGAATAGCGACCCTGTCCCCGCGGCGGGATATTGAGAGCAGGGCGTTCGCGGCGCTGTAAGACCTATCTTTAAACTGTGAAAACGTGAACCGATTCCCCTCAAAACAGACCGCCTCCTTATCCGGATAACGCCTGGCGCTCATATCGATAACCTCGCTGAGAAACATCCCCTTTACCCCTCTTTTCAAAAAGGCATATTCAGTAAAACGAAAGCCCTCTCGAGGCGCAAA
The DNA here is from genome assembly GCA_030620925.1 of Nitrospinota bacterium. Classification (GTDB taxonomy): domain Bacteria; phylum JAUXIQ01; class JAUXIQ01; order JAUXIQ01; family JAUXIQ01; genus JAUXIQ01. The sequence continues at coordinate 975 of JAUXIQ010000306.1, read as the reverse complement.
CCTCTAAAGGGCCTGTTTTGGCTTCAGTAAGATTTTATCGGGCAGGGTCTGAGAGTCATTTCGCTTCTTCCCCACTCCCCCTCAGTCTATCAGTTATTGATTACTCAGTTGCCTTTGAAACGAAATTTTCAATCACAATTATAGCAAAAACCGCGCAAATTTCGATGGCGTTCTCTATCTCTCGATCCTTTACGTTATACACAACCGTAACATACGGATTATACCAGGCCGATTTCCTCGATAACCGCTTTTATGGCGGCTTTTTCAGATTCTTTCAAAGGAAGCCTGGGCAGGCGCGGCGTGGACCTCTCAATTTGTCCCAGCACGACCAGACCTTCTTTGATCCGGGTATGAATGTCCATGAAGGGGGGTTTGTAGATCAGTTGAGTGAGCCTGAAAATAGGGTCGTTTATCTGATGCGCTTTGGCCAGATCACCTGCACGCACGGTGTCGAAGAGGTCCACCGCCCATTGGGGTATCAGGCTTGCCAGGCCTATAATGGCGCCGTCTGTGCCCATGACGAAAGAGGGCAGGAGCAGTGTGTCGTTGGCGGTGAGGATGGAAATCTTCCGTGGTGCCGAGCGCAGGGCGCGAATATCTTCTTCATAGCGGCCGATCTCCCATACCGCTTCTTTAACGGCGATGATGCTTTCGATCTCAGTCAGCTTGACCAGGGTCTGGGGGGGATAGGATGTACCCAGCCATTCAGGGTATTGGAAAATGATAATGGGGATATCTACAGCCTGTGCGATTTCGCTGAAGAAGCTGTAAGCCACCTCCGGCGCGGCGGTAGCGCCTTTGAAGTTTGCGGGGGGCATGACAAGGACAGCACCCGCACCATCCGCCCTGGCGTCATTCGCCTGCTCGATGGCACCCCAGGTCGCCTCGGCGTGTATGCCGCATATTACAGGCACACCCCCGCCTGCTTCTTCTACCACTGTCCGGGTGACTTCTCGCCTCTCCTCACGCGAGAGG
>JAUXIQ010000146.1 GCA_030620925.1 Nitrospinota bacterium | reverse complement strand
GGAGACATTTACTAATGTTCTTTTCTTTCCGGCGAGGCTTGACAGGAAGGGCAGAATGGCATTGATTAAGAGAAGGAATTATGAGAGAAATACCTATCCGTTTTGCGAATTTTCCGTAACGCAAGCATCCAAAAATAGATTTCATGGGGGAGGTCGAGATGGATTTGGGTCTTAAGGGGAAGGTGGCCCTGGTGACGGGGGGCAGCCAGGGTATCGGCTTCGCATCCGCGCAGAGCATGGCCAGGGAAGGGGCAGATGTGGCGGTCTGCGCCCGCAGCGAAGAGAAACTGGAGAAGGCCGTTCAGCAGCTCAAAGAGCATGGGACGGAGGTCATGGGAACCGCCGCTGACGCTACTGAGAAGAAAGAGGTGTTAAGAATAGTAGACGAGACGGTAAAACGTTTTGGGCGGTTGGATATTCTGGTGTGCAACGTAGGCGGCGTATACAAGCGGGGCCACTTCATGGACCTGACGGAAGAAGAGTGGGAGGCCAGCCTGGCGCTGAATTTTTACAGCGCTTTTCATGCTTGCCGGGCGGCGCTTCCCACCATGATGAAGAATAGATGGGGCCGGATAATAATCATCTCCACCGCAGTGGGACGGGAATTAGGGGGCGCGCCCCTGTTTCACGAGGCCATTGAGTACTCTTTCACCAAGAACATCCTCCTGGCGCTTAACAAGATCATCTCCAAGGGGGTGGCCAGAGATAATATCACCGTTAACTGCGTCTGCCCGGGGCCCATACGCACTGCGGGAGCATGGGGCAGCAGGCCCAAGGAAACGGTGGATACCGTTCTTCAGGACGTTCCCATGGGACGACTGGGCGAACAGGAAGAAGTCGGTGATCTGGTGGCTTTTCTGGCCTCCGAAAGGGCTTCATATATAACGGGGGGAGTTATAAACATAGACGGCGGTTTCCTCAATTATCTATCGTAATTAAACCCGAAATTGGGGATTGCCTTTTTTTCTTGCCATGTTATGATGTTACTGTTTTACTTATTGAGGCTGATTGGTATAATGACCAAATAATGATGCCTTAATCCTGCCGCTGAGTCTAAAATAATTCAAATAAGGAGGTGTGCCGTGGCAGAGCAAAAGCAATTTGTCGGTCAGGCTGAGTTCGCTAAAGGGCTGGAGGGAGTTATCGCTTGCGAATCCACCATGGGTTACGTGGACGGTAAGGAGGGAAAGCTTATTTACCGTGGCTACGATATCTTCGAGTTGGCCGAGCATTCCACTTTCGAGGAAACTTCCTACCTGCTTCTGTTCGGGAAGCTGCCCTCTCAGAGCGAACTGGATGATTTCAAACAGAAATTGGTCCAGCAGAGGGCCGTCCCCAAAGAAGTGATCAATGCGCTGAAGATCGTGGCTAAAACCGCTCACCCCATGGCTTCACTGAGGACGGGTGTCTCCGTGCTCGGTGCGATGGACAAGAACGCGGAAGACGAATCCATTGAAAACTATACCAGCATAGGTATCAGTCTTATCGCCAAGATGGCCACTATAGCCGGCGCGATCACCCGCTTCCGGAAGGGGAAGAAACCCGTGGACCCCGACCCCAAGCTGGACCATACAGCCAACTTTCTCTACATGATGAACGGTCAAAAACCGGACGACTACACAGCCAGGGTCATGGACGTTTCTCTCATCCTGCACGCAGATCACGGGATGAACGCCTCCACCTTCTCCTCCATGGTGGTGGCCTCCTCCATGTCCGATATGTATTCGGCGATCACCGCGGGTATAGCCAGCCTCAAGGGATCCCTGCACGGAGGGGCCAACGAGCAGGTGATGCACATGCTCGACGAGATAGGCTCAGTGGATAAGGTGGACGCCTGGGTGGATGACGCAATAGCCACCAAGAAGAAACTGATGGGCTTCGGCCACAGGGTCTACAAGGCTTACGATCCCCGGGCGACGATTCTGGGCGAGTACTCGCAGAAGATCACCGAGGCGCACGGCCGGAAAGACCTCTACGATATGGCCAAGAGGATGGAGGATAAAGTTATCGCCGCTTACGGCGAGAGGGGCATTTTCCCCAACGTCGACTTTTACTCCGGGACCATATATAGCGCCTTCGGCATCGAAACGGCTCTGTTCACGCCGATTTTCGCCGTGTCCCGTATATCGGGATGGGCTGGTCGTGTGATCGAGTACGTTACGGAAAACAGGTTATTCAGGCCCAGGGCTGTCTATACGGGGGAAATGGAAGCCAAATACGTTCCCATGGCCCAGCGTTAATGAACGGCAAAAGGGGTTAATCTAAAAACAAGAGCCGGGTTTCTCCGGTCCATATATGCAGGACCGGAGGCCCGGCTTCTCTTTTTTAAGCCGGTATTCATCCTTACCTCTAGACCGCATTCCTGTCATTCTGAGCGCAGCGAAGAATCCCGCCTACCTTTGCAAACCCCACGGTCTTTATCCAAAGCCTTGCATAGGATAGTGTTCAATCCGAGGCAAAGTCGCGGCAGGATGCCGCTCCTACAAGAGCCAGGTAGTCCCGCGGAACGCGAGATAGGCGCGATTGTAGGGGCAAGTCTTGTGCCTGCCCAGGGTGCGGTCCCGCCTGTCGCGGGACTCGCCTCTACTATTTTGCACATAGGCAACCAGTCGCTGCAAGATGCCGCTCCTACGTTAAAAGCGGGGGTGCCCTCCCGCGGAGCGAGGGGTTTGGTATGATGAATGTTTACGGGGGCGGTCGAACCTGACTCCATGGCGGGTTACGGATGGGTTCCCTGCAACTACCTGCCGGGGGGCTTGAGGCCGAGCTCTTTCATGACCTGTTTCATGTCTTCCCAGACTTTGGATTTCTCCCCGGGGCTTCGCAAGAGGTAAGCCGGGTGAAAAGTGGGCATGACCTTTATGCCTTTATAATCGTGCATTTTGCCCCTTATCCTGGTTATTCCCTGCTTGGTGTTGAGGAGGGTCTGGGCGGGGATGTTTCCCAGGGTGCAGATGACCTTTGGTTTGATGGCGGCGATCTGCTTGTACAGGAAGGGCTGGCAGGTCTCGGCCTCGTCGCGGGAGGGGTTCCGGTTATCGGGTGGGCGGCACTTGATGATGTTGGCTATATAGACGTCTTCCCTGGATAGACCCATGGCCCTGATGATGTCGGTGAGCAATTGGCCCGCCCTGCCCACGAAGGGTTCTCCCTGCAGGTCTTCATCCCGCCCCGGGGCCTCGCCTATGAACATGAGGTCTGCATGGGGGTTCCCCACGCCGAAGACGAGGTTGGTCCTGCTCTGGTGGAGGTGGCAGCGGGTGCAATCCCCCAATTCTCTGCGTACGTCTTCCAGGGAGAGCTTATCCACGGGCTTGGTCTTCCTTCGGCTTACGGGAACGGATTCTACCCCCACCTCCTGGAGGTAGGCTACGTTCTTCCTGGTTTCTTCAATGAGTTTTCTGAGTTCCGCTTCCATTCGCTTTTAACCGGCTGGCTGCATCGCCCCACAGAGACGTCCCTGAAAAAAATTGAGCCGATCGGAGGCTAAAGTTTCATCACTCGGTCCAGTATGTGATCGGCCAGGTTGTTCTTCGACATTTTAGGGAGCTCTTCCACACCGCCTTCTCTGTCCATGAGCATCACCATATTATCATCGGAGCCGAAGCCGATGTCGGAGTTGCTGATGTCATTAACTACTATGAGGTCGAGGTTCTTTTCTTTCAGTTTCTTTTTGCCGTATTCAGTAAGGTCGCTGGTTTCAGCGGCGAAGCCCACCAGAATGCAGCTTCCCTTACGGGCTCCCACCTCTGCCAGAATATCGGGGTTTCGCTCCAGCTCCACCGTGAGGTCGGCCTTTTCCTTCTTGATCTTCTTGTTCGTCTTCTGCCGGGGCCTGAAGTCCACCACGGCGGCCGATTTTACCAGTATGTCCGCCGAATCGAAATTTTCCAGCACGCGTTCCCGCATCTCCAGGGCGGTGGTCACCGGGATGAATTCCGTTCCCGGCGGCGGCTTGAGCCAGGTAGGCCCTGAGATGAGGGTAACCGCGGCTCCCCGCTCCGCAGCGGCGCGGGCAACGGCGAACCCCATTTTGCCTGAGGAACGGTTGGAGATGTGGCGCACGGCGTCTATGGGTTCCAGGGTGGGGCCGGCGGTGACCAACACTTTTTTTCCGGCCATGTCACCCCGCCGGGAGAGGAGTTTTTCGGCTTCCTCCACTATGGTCTGCGGGTCGGCCAGCCTGCCCGTACCATGTTCTCCCTCCATGGCCAGTTCTCCGGTTTCGGGCTCCACGAAGTAGACCCCCCGTTCTTTTAGTTTTTCAATGTTGGCCTGGACCACCGGGTGCAGGTACATGTTGTGGTTCATGGCCGGTGCGATGATAATCGGGGCGCGGGTGGCCAGGAGGAAGGTGGAGAGGAAATCGTCGGCGATGCCGTTGGCGTACTTGCCTATGATGTTGGCCGTGGCCGGAGCCACCAGGGCCAGGTTCGCCTTCACTCCCCACGCTATGTGGTTTTCCTCCATCTCAGCCTGCTCGGGGAACATCTCTGTGGCCACGCGGTTTCGGGAGAGGGTCTGGAAAGTTTGGGGATGGACGAATTTCTGCGCGTTGGCGGTCATTACCACCGAGACGTTAGCGCCTTTTTTTATCAGCAGGCGAACTATCTCAGCAGCCTTGTAGGCGGCGATGCCGCCGGTGACGCCGAGAATTATCTCTTTTCCCTCTAACATCTTTTCATCCCCCGCTATGGTCGCTCCTGGCGCCCTTTGATCCGTTCAGGTGGTCAGCCGTTTTTATCCGTCTCCGTATGGATGATGTACCTGCTGCGTCGGAGTCGTTCGGCGGCGATAATGGCCTTGAGCTGGTCCACCGATTCATCGAAATGGTTGTTGACAATTATATAATCGTATTCGACGGCCGTCGAAATTTCCTCGCCGGCACTTTTCAGCCTGGCGGCGTCGGAGTGGTCGGGGCCGCCTTGCCTGTTCTTCAGCCGTCTCTTCAGTTCATCCAGTGAGGGTGGCATGATGAATACAAACACGGCCTGGGAGTATAGTTTTTTAACGCTCCTGGCCCCCTGAATATCGATGGCCAGCGCCACGTCGAGGCCCTGGGCTATTTTTTCGTTGATGGGTTCCAGAGGGGTTCCGTACAGGTGTCCGTATACTTTCGCCCATTCCAGAAACTCGCTCTCCTCAACCATGGCCTTAAATTCTTGTCCGCTGATGAAATGATAATCCTCACCGTCCGCTTCATCCTTTCGCGGGGGTCTGGTGGTGCAGGATACGGAGCGGTTAAGGTTCGGGCACAGTTTTACCGCCTGGTTAAGGATGGTGGTCTTACCGCCGCCTGAGGGGGCGGAAACCACGAAGAGGATACCTTTTTTTCCCTTTTCTACCAACATCTTTTTATAACCAAGTTCAGCACTTTATGGGAGGGGTTTGGTTTCCTACTTATCGCAATAAATTAACCATATTTGACATATTCGCTTAGCCTTTTTTATCGAAGCTCGTAGCTCCTTCTGATAGTTCGCAAAAGCGTTCTTCCGTGCGGTTCTTCACCATCACCAGCGATCACTTTCACTTCCTTACCTGAGAGCTTCCGCTCAACCTTTTTTCTCAACCACTCTGAAAGGCTCCATGTTCCCGTAGTAGCATTTTTGGAACTATAGTCACCAACGATATCGTTAGCGTTAGCTCGCACCACAACTCTTATGGTATCAATCGACCAAACTTTCTCCTCAAACTCTTGAACTGTCATATTCCCCCCTTTCTTAGATACTCCAATCATTATCCCTAGTATAATCCAAAGGGCTAATCTTCTAGTATCCTTTTAGCTAGGCATTAAGTTTTTAAAATTGCTAAAAAAGATCCTGACAACTATTTTTTATCATCGTTTTCGGATGTGAACCTTTGAGCGACTGTTTCGGGTTGAATGGCGGAGAGCACTATGTGGTCGCTGT
>JAUXIQ010000251.1 GCA_030620925.1 Nitrospinota bacterium | reverse complement strand
CAAGTTCCTTCTTTTTAACCCATAACTGGAACAACTGTCTTGAGACAAATGGGAGTAATTTGGGTTGAAGACGAAAACTTAGGCCGGCTTGGCTGGCCTATATTATTGATATTATCTGCAGGCCCCTCTGGATTCGACCTGCGACCCGCGGATTCGCAGTCCGATAAAAGATGAATAAACAAAACCAGAGGGCAGCTGAAAAACTCGGGAAGCTGTTTTTGGGTGTAAAGGTCAGATCAAATGGAAAGAAAATCCTATGTGATCTGACGAGCCTGTTAACCGCCACCTAACCCGCCGATCCCTACCGGTCGCGACGGGTTAGGTGACCAGGTTGATGCTGTTATCGGATTTTCCCGACTGGCTCTCAATTGACGTGTGATGCTTTTTCCTCGCTGGCGAAGAAACTGTTAATTACCCAACCATAGGATGTAAGGTGGCCACCGAGTATCTGACCGAGTTCGTTGCCCTTGGGAGTACGCCAATCGTTCATAATTTCGGCAAGCACAGAAGCCCAGGTGGAGACCCTAACACCGGCTTGTGACATGCGATGCATGGCTGCTTCCTGTATGGTCTTGTTCCAGGTGCCGGACGCATCGATAACGGCGTAGACGTCGTATCCATCTGCCACGGCCGAAATCGCCGGAAACATCAGGCAGACATCGGTTACGATCCCCGCCATGATGACTTTTTGGCGGCCCGTCTTTTTGATTGCCTCCCGAAATTCATCGGCATCCCAGGCGTTGATCTCGCCTTTGCGCTCGATAACATCAACTCCGAGAATATCCGTGATCTCAGGCATGACGGGGCCGTTCGGGCCTTTGTCACGGCTGGCCCTGGGGTGCCCCGCCGGGTTTGAACGCCAAGCGGGTTTACACGGCGAGGCTCAGGTATTATTATCTTGAGAAGTGATTACGCGTTACTTGTTCAAACGTCTGTACCGCAGTCTCCGGCAGAGCGGCGGAGACGAAGAATATTTGACAACTTCGAGAAGGGGGAGATGGAGATTAAGGAGATAAAGGTAGATTTCGGAAAGACGGCTGAGGATTACGGACGTTACAGGAAGGGTTTCCCGGAGAAGTTCTTCGCAAGGCTCGAAGAGTCCGGCGTTCGAATACGAGGACAAACTGCCCTTGATGCGGGCACGGGCACCGGCACTCTCGCACGCGGGCTCGCGCGGAGGGGCGCACGCGTATCTGCGCTCGATCCAGCGAAGGAACTGCTCGAGCAGGCCAGAGAGCTGGACGAAAAGGCGGGTGTCAAGGTCAGCTACTTCGAAGGGAAGATAGAGCGAACGCCTTTTGAAGACGGGTCGTTCGACCTGGTAACGGCAGGCCAGACGTGGCATTGGTTCGACAGGCCCAGGGCCGCAAGTGAGATATTCAGGGTCCTCAGGCCCGACGGGACGCTCGTCATATGCCACTTCGACTGGATACCGCTTCCGGGAAATGTCGTCATGGCCACGGAGGATCTCATACTGAAGCACAACAGCGAATGGAAGCTCGGCAACGGGACGGGACTTCACCCACAGTGTCTCGCGGACGTGGCCGTGGCCGGGTTCAAGGACATAGAGACATGGTCCTTCGATACGTTCGAGGAGTACTCGCACGTCCAATGGAGGGGGCGCGTTAGGGCCAGCGCGCCTATATCGGCGAGCCTCGTACCCGACAGGGTCGCCTCGTTCGATGTGGAGCTAGAAAGGGTTCTCGAAGAGTGTTTCCCGGAAGATCCGCTCGAAGTCCACCACAGGGTGTTCGCCTGCATAAGCATGAGGCCCTGAGGACATCATAGGAGGAAGCGCTTTTTGTAAGAGCGCGGAGAGTCTATGGGAGTTAGAGTTACTGTTGTTGACACCACACTTAGGGATGGCGAGCAGTCCCCGGGTGTTGCCTTTACCGTAGAGGAGAAGGTCGCTTTAGCCCGCCTCCTGTACCGCGCGGGCGTGAGAGAGGTGGAGGCGGGAATCCCGGTCATGGGCGGGCCCGAGGCCGAGGCGGTAGAGGCGGTTGCATCCCTCAAGGGTGACTTGCGTGTGTTTACCTGGAACAGGGCGGCGTTTATAAAGGACATAGACGCGTCGCTTTCCTGCAGAGTAAGGAACTTGTACGTGTCGTGTCCCGTCTCAGACATCCAGATAGAGAAAAAACTCGGGAAGGACAGGAGGTGGGTCCTTGACCGGTTCAGAGAGGCGGTAACATACGCAAAGGTAAATGGGTGCAATTTCGATCAAAGACAATAAGTTAACTAATCATTGTAGTTTGATGGATTATGGTCAAGCATGATTATTGACCTTTAACCGAAACCGGATTCCTTTGATACAGTGGCTTTTTCCGGTTAAGAATACTGAAGGGGAAGGGAGAGAGGCACTACTTTTACCTAATGACGTAAATTCCAGGCAAGGGCCTCTGGTGAAGGCCTGGTCTTCAGCACCGCTGTTTTAAGCGATGAAAGCTCGTTTGAAGTATCCTTCATAAAGTTATCTTGCCTAATTCTTATCGCCATTGTTACGCCGCCGCAACTGGGAAGCCATAGCTGGGTTATCAGGTGGCCTCTATCCTGTTTCCGGCGATGCATATACTCCTCCACGGTGGAGCGTCCCGGCAGATGCCGGCTGACGTCTATCTTTGGAACAGAATAATAATCCAAAAGATAACTCAGGTCTAATCCGGCTTCAGTATTGAGAGACCTGAATTTGATGATCCTGGCCAGGGCGACAAAGCGGAAAAGTGATTCGAGCTCGTGATATATGGGCCTCAGTTTTGCTATTTCAGCATATTTGGCAGTGAAATTTTCTGCAAATTCCTGAGCCAGAGGGTTAGGGTGCCCCTTTCCGACAATTTTTTCTTTCCCGGCCAGGTGCTCCTCTTCTGTGAGGAGGATGATCTGAGACCGTTTTATGGTTACAACTCCCTCGTCTTCCAAGTACAGGTTCTCACCGGGGTAGAACCAGAAACGATTAATGCTGGAAAGGGGAATGGATATCGGCTGGTCTTTAATAATGTAACTCTTTACTTTTTCCAGAATTATGCCCGTATGGCTGATGAATCCCGGTATGTCTATAGAGTCATAGCCATCTGCCAACCCCTTCATGTCGTAGTCGGCTTTCACCAGTACCGAAGCAAAGCGTGTATCGAAGGGGATGCCCATAACCCTAACCTGCTGTGGAGAACGACAAACGCTGTGCCATTCTTCGATATATCTTTCTATATCGCCGGATGAAGAGCTATCCAGAATCTGCTGATGGACAGTCTGGAGCTTCCCGATAACCCGGGGATCGGGGTCAATGGAACAGCCGGGATAAGAGTAGTAATAAGTGTTGTCCTTCAGAATGGCATATTTCAGCCAGGTGTTACGAAGGGCAACCACGAAATCTTCCAGGTAAAGGGGAGGAGAATTTGCATCTACCGCACCATAAAGTATCAGGTCCTGGTTTTCTTCATCTACTATTACGCCCTCTACTCTGTTTATACCGGCAAGTCGATGAAGGCTCTTATCGCAAGCCCCCTTCCTCTGACAAGCTTTGAGCCTTTCTTGAAGGATTTTTAAAGACACCGCCCGGTCAGGGAAATCAGTCGGCCTAGTCTCTTTCGTCTTAAAGGTTGCTACAGGTTCCGCTCTGCACCCTGTGCCGAGAGCAGCCAGAAAAAGAGAAAGAATAAGTACTAATCCTAACGATCCTCGATTCCTCACAGCTATTCATCCTTTGCAGTGGTTTTATCAGCCCGGAACGAACTGTCTCTTGACAGCATGGAGCTTAACACACCCTATCATTATTCTTATTCGAACATTAACCATGAGGAGTTGAGCTATAACGTAAAAATTTAGTGTGAAACCGGAACAAAAACCTGAGCCAGAGGGATTATCAGGTGAGAGGCAATCGCTGTAAGTAATTTAAAAAATTGGCACGCCCGGCAGGATTCGAACCTGCGACCTACGGATTCGAAGGACGAAGAAGACGACGAGGAATGACGGGATTCTGCGGACTTAGCAACCGAACGGGACGCAACCTGATGCAACGAACCGCACCAAAACCGCACCACTCCGAAGCGGCCGGAATGTCTCCGTGATGGCCTCGAAGCTCACAGACCAAGAGCAGCAGGTCCACGACCTCCGCCACAGCCGGGACCCGCTCGTCT
>JAUXIQ010000349.1 GCA_030620925.1 Nitrospinota bacterium | reverse complement strand
GCCCTGGCCGCAATAGCGGAATTGAAAGACACGGTCGACTGTTTTTTCGACTCCGTCATGGTCATGGCAGAAGACCAGGAGTTGCGGCGCAATCGTCTGGCAATGCTGTGCAAGGTGGCCGACCTCTTTACGGCCGTGGCCGATTTTTCCGAGGTGGTGGTCAGCGGATGACCTGCGGGCGGTTTAATTTATGTGGAATGAGCGAGAGATTTTTTTTATTCTTATAACATTCAATATCATGGACACCAGACGATAAGTCAGCGTAGGGGAGATGTTGATGGGTCAAAAATATGTCTACTACTTCGGAGCCGACGGAACGGAAGGAAACGCCCAGATGAGGGGCCTCCTGGGTGGAAAGGGGGCCAATTTAGCGGAGATGAGCAACCTGGGCATTTCGGTTCCACCCGGATTTACGGTTACTACGGAAGTTTGCATGGAATATTTCCGCCTGGGCAGGAAAATGCCCCAGGGCCTGTGGGAAGAGGTGCGGGCAAATATGAACAGGGTGGAGGAGGAGATGGGGGCTCGCTTCGGTGATCCGGAAAACCCGCTCCTTTTTTCCGTCCGTTCGGGTGCGAGGGTGTCCATGCCGGGAATGATGGATACCGTGCTTAACATAGGGCTCAATGACCATACCATCCAGGGGTTAATCAAGAAGTCGGATAACCAGCGCTTTGCCTATGACGCTTATCGACGATTCGTAACCATGTTCGGGGACGTGGCGCTGGGTGTAGAGCATTCCCTTTTCGAAGAACTACTCGAAAAGAAGAAAGAGGAGCTGGGGGTGAAAAACGATACTGAGCTCGACGCTCAGGCCCTCCAGGACATTGTGGTTCAGTTTATAAATTTGGTCAAAGAGAAGACAGGCAAACCTTTCCCGGAAGACCCCATGGAGCAGTTAAGCATGGGAATAAACGCCGTCTTTAATTCGTGGAATACCCCCAGGGCCGTTACCTATCGCCGTCTGCACAGCTTGCCCGACGACATAGGCACGGGGGTAAACGTGCAGAGCATGGTATTCGGCAACATGGGCGACAACTCGGGGAGCGGCGTGGTTTTTACCAGAGACCCTGCCACCGGGGTGAAGAAACTATACGGGGAATTCCTGATCAACGCCCAGGGTGAGGACGTGGTTGCCGGGATACGCACCCCCGAGGAAATAGCGAATCTGAAGGAGTACATGCCTGATATCTACCGGCAAATCGACTCCATCGGCGACAACCTGGAGAAACATTACAGGGACGTCCAGGATATGGAATTTACCATACAGGATGGGAAGCTCTACATACTGCAGACCAGGACCGGGGCGCGTACCGCCGCCGCAGCGGTGCGTATAGCCGTGGATATGGTCAACGAGGGCCTGATCGACAGGCGGGAGGCTGTCACCCGCGTACAGCCGGAGCAGATTAATCATCTTCTGTTTCCCACTGTTGACCCTGATGCAGACTTAGAAGTTATCGCCAAAGGACTGGCCGCTTCACCTGGCGCCGCCGTGGGGAAGGTGGTGTTCAACGCGGAGAAGACGGAAGAGTTGGCGGCCGAGAAAGAGAAGGTCATACTAGTCAGAACGGAGACTTCGGCGGAGGATATAGGGGGGATGAACGCCTCTCAAGGGATTCTCACCACCCGGGGTGGGATCACATCGCACGCCGCCGTGGTGGCCAGAGGGATGGGCAAATGCTGCGTGGTCGGCTGCGAAGAGATCAAGGTGAATGAGGAGCGCGGTGAATTCACGGCCAGGGGTAAAGTGGTGGTGAATGAAGGTGACCATATCACCATCAACGGAACCACCGGAGAAGTCATCCTGGGACAGGTTAACCTGGTGCGGCCGGAGCTGAGCGGGAAATTCGCCATCCTCATGAAATGGGCCGACGAGATAAGGACGCTTAAGGTGAGGGCTAACGCCGATAACCCCCACGACGCGGAAGTGGCCAGGGATTTCGGCGCAGAGGGCATAGGGCTCTGTCGCACCGAACACATGTTCTTCGGCGGCCGCATAAAAGCCATGCGGGAGATGATACTCTCCGATACCACCGAAGGCAGAAAGAGGGCCCTGGAGAAGCTGCTCCCTATGCAGCGGGGTGATTTTAAGGAAATTTTCATAGTTATGCAGGATTTGCCGATAACCATCAGGCTTCTGGACCCTCCTCTCCACGAGTTTTTACCCCAGGGTAAAAACGAACAGCAGGAGCTGGCTACTGAAATGGGTATGTCGCTGGAAGAGATGAAGGCAAAGGTGGAGAACCTGAGGGAGGCGAACCCCATGCTGGGCCATCGGGGGTGCCGGCTGGGGATAACTTATCCTGAGATATATGAAATGCAGGCCAGGGCCATATTCGAGGCCGCCTGCGAGCTGGTGAATGAGGGTTTCACGGTAATCCCTGAGGTCATGATACCGCTGGTGGGGCACGTCAACGAACTCAGATTTACCAGGGAGCTGGTGAATCGAGTGGCGGAAGAGGTGATGGCGGAGAAAAAAGTCAATGTCAAATATCTGGTAGGGACCATGATAGAACTTCCCAGAGCCGCTCTCACCGCTGATAAGGTGGCCGAGGAAGCGGAATTTTTCTCTTTCGGAACCAACGATCTCACCCAGATGACCTACGGTCTCAGCCGGGACGATGCGGGTAAGTTCCTGCCATACTATGTTGAGAAAGGTTTTCTTCAAAATGATCCCTTCGTGACCATAGACCCCGACGGCGTGGGAACTATGATGCGCATAGGGGTGGAAAAGGGCCGGATGACAAAAAAGGATCTGAAGATCGGTATTTGCGGCGAGCACGGCGGAGACCCCAAGTCGGTCGAGCTGTGTTACCAACTGGGGCTCGATTACGTGAGTTGTTCACCATATAGGGTTCCGGTGGCCCGGTTGGCGGCAGCCCATGCCGGGCTTAAAGACGCCGCCGGGATACTTCGCGAGTAATGGGGCCATGCACGAGTCGTACATGAGGGCCACCCTTTCTCTTGCCCGCAAGGGGGCGGGTAAGACCAGCCCCAACCCCATGGTGGGTTCGGTACTGATAAAAAAGGGAACGATCGTGGGGAAGGGTTATCATCGAGCGGCGGGAAAACCTCATGCCGAGATCGAGGCCCTGTGGCGGGCGGGGAAGGAGGCTCGCGGCGCAACGCTTTACGTGAACCTGGAACCCTGCTGTCATCAGGGGCGGACGCCACCCTGCACCGATACCCTTATAGAAGCGGGGATC
>JAUXIQ010000064.1 GCA_030620925.1 Nitrospinota bacterium | reverse complement strand
TTATCTGTCCACCCTGGGGACAGTAACCACGCCGGGTAGCGGCTCCTACGTCATCCGGGGAGAAAAGGTATACCTGGTGGAAACGGGTACCGAGGAGTTAGCTTCCCTTCTTCTCAGCTCGCTGGATAGCCTGGGGATAGGCAGGGAAGATGTAGCCGGCGTCATCGTCACTCACATCCATCTGGACCACTCGGGCGGGGCCGGTTGGCTGGTCCGTGAGTTGCCCTGGCTTAAAGTTTACGTGCACAAGAGTGGCGCCCGGCATCTTATCGATCCTTCCCGCCTGCTGGCGAGCGCTGATAAGGTTTACGGAGGGCGAGAGGCGGTGCTGAAGATTCACGGTCCTATAATTCCCGTTCCCGAAGAGAACGTAGTTCCCGTCGAGGATGCGGTCATAGACGCCGGGGGAGGCGTCTCCATGCGAATTTACCCCGCGCCGGGCCACGCGCCTCATCATCTGTTGATTTTCGAAGAGGGTGGAAAGCTCGCATTCGTGGGAGAGCTTCCCGGCCACTATATACCCGTCGGGGATATACTTTATCCCGCCATCGCCCCCCCGGGCTTCGATTATCCGGAAACGCTGAGAAGCCTGGAAAAACTGGCTTTGCTTGAGCCCGATATGCTCTGCTTTTCGCAATTCGGGTTCACCGAAAGAGTGGCGGAGACCCTAGCCCTTTCTAAAGCGCAGATAGAGCACATACACTCCGTTCTTTCCCGTCTCCATCGGGAGGGAGTCAGTCCGGAGGGGATGGCCCGAACGCTGCTGGAGGCCCCCATGTTCAGCGTAGCCCAGGAAAACCGTCAGGCGGAAACCTTCGGGGAGCTTTTGCTCTCCGCGGTGGAGGGTTTCCTTCAATATTTTCAGAAAAATAATGAGGCGCAGGCCTAGCCCCGGTTTCCTGCTGAACTATATTCCGGTGATCTCCTGGTAGGCTCCGAAGACGCTTTTAAACGTGGATACTATCTCGCCCACGGTGGCGTATTCCTTTACCGCGTTTATCAGGTAGGGCATCATGTTTTCCGTTCCCTTGGCCGCCTCGGAAAGGGCGATGAGCGCTTCGTCAGTCTTGCCCTGATCGCGCTCCTCCTTTACCTTCATGGTGCTCTCCACCTGTTTCCTGATGGTGTCCTCCGGCATCTGGTGGATTTCCATATCCTCTTCTTCGTCTTCTTCGACTACGTACTTGTTTATCCCTATCTTGACCTTTTCGCCTTTCTGGATGCTTATCTCCTCAATGTAGGCCTCGCGGGCGAGTTCCCGCTGGATAAGCCCCTCCTTTATGGCGCTCACCATCCCGCCCATGACGTCTATCTTTTCAATGACCTCCCTGGTTTTCTTCTCGATTTCATCGGTCAGAGATTCTATGAAGTAGGAACCCGCCAGGGGGTCGGCAGTATCGGCCACGCCCACTTCCTCGCCCAGCAGGTTCTGAATCATAAGCGCCAGGCGGGCCGATTCCTCGGTGGGGATGGCATATGCTTCGTCATAGGCTGCCAGCAGCAGCGATTGGGTGCCTCCCAGCACCGAAGAGAGAGCCACCAGTGTGCTGCGGGCTATGTTCAGTTTGGGCTGGTTCTTGGTCATGCACAGGCCGCCTCCTCCGGCGGCGAAGCGGAGCATCATGGATTTGGGGTTCTTGGCTCCGTATTCCTCTTTCATGATGCGGGCCCATAAGCGTCTGGCCGCACGGTACTTGCATATCTCTTCGAAGAAGTTGTCCCGGTTGCAGAATATGAAGGAGAGGCTGGGGGCGAAGTCGTCTATATCATATCCTCGCCTCAGCACCTCTTTTATATACTCTTTAGCGTTGCCGAAGGTGTAGGCCAGCTCCTGCACGGCGGTGGCGCCCGCCTCGCGCATGTGGGGGCCGGAGATGCTTATGGAGTTGAACCTGGGAATATGGTTGGCGCAGTATTCGATGGTATCTCCGATGAGACGCACTGAAGGCTCGATGGGGAATATCCACGTCCCCCGGGCGACGTATTCTTTGAGAATGTCGTTCTGGATGGTGCCGGTCAGTTTCTCCTGGGGCACCCCCTGCTTGTCTCCCACCGCGATGTACATTGCCAGAAGGATGGCGGCGGTGGAGTTGATGGTGAATGATGTGCTGATATTGCCGAGGTCGATGCCCTCGAAGACGCCCTCCAAGTCTTTCAGTGTGTCGATGGCCACGCCCACGCGGCCTACGTCGGCCACCGCCAGCGGGTCGCCGGAGTCCATGCCCAACTGAGTGGGGAGGTCCAGAGCCATGCTCAGGCCGGTCTGGCCGTTCTCCATGAGGAATTTGAAGCGCTTGTTGGTGTCTTCAGAGGTGCCATAGCCGGCGTAGAGGCGCTTGGTCCAGGGGCGGCCCCTGTACATTGTGCCGTAGGGGCCCCGGAGATAGGGGTATTCTCCCGGGTTTCCCACGTCTTGCTGATAATCCAGGTGTGCCGTGTCTTCCGGGCCGTAGACGGGTTTGATCTTTATACCCGAAGGCAGCTCTACTTCCTTCAGGCCTTCCTGATGATTCTTTTTCGCATCTGAATTACCCATGATATCGCTCCTTAAAATGGATGTTCCCATTGCTTTATTACAATTATATTCATTATAACATTCCCCATAATAAAAATCCTCAATTGTCAAGCACACAACGATTTTACGGCCCATCGCTGAGGCGCTCTTTGACTCGAAGGAGCGGTAAGGGGGCGCCAGTCTGAGAGCCCCCTTACCTCAATACCCGTTAACCTGCTACCTGGCTTTCCACTCCGCCGGGCGTTTCTCGGCGAAAGCCCGGGGGCCTTCCACACTGTCCTCGGTTACACGCAGGAGGCGGAAAAGTTGCGCTTCCAACCCCAGGCCGTCCTCGAGGGGCATGCTCATTCCTCTTATGGCTGCCTGTTTGATGGCCCTAACCGACAGGGGGCCGGCGGCCAGGATTTTCCCGGCCATCTCTTCAGCGGTGGGCATGAGATCGGCAAGAGGGACTACTTTATTCACCAGACCTATCCGGTAAGCCTCCTGGGCGTCGATCCGCTCGCCGGTGTAGAGCATCCACAGGGCGTGGCAGAGGGGAACCGTCCTGGGGAGCCTTTGCGTTCCTCCTCCGCCGGGCAGAAGACCCAGCTTCACCTCGCCCAGGCCGAACTGGGCGTTCTCCGAGGCGACCCTTATATCACAGGATAGGGCCATCTCCATGCCCCCGCCGTTGCAGTGCCCGTTAACGGCCGCAATGATGGGTTTCCAAATGTCCAGCCCCCGCATTATGTCCCTATCGGCCTGAGGCTCGAAAGCTTCGGAGGGATGGGGCATGAAGGAGAAATTGAGCTTGATGTCGCTGCCGGCGCAGAAGGCTTTCTCTCCCATGCCGGTGAGGATGGCCACCCAGGCGTCTTCATTATCCCGGAAATCGTGCCAGACTTCTGAGAGCCGATCGTAG
The DNA here is from genome assembly GCA_030620925.1 of Nitrospinota bacterium. GTDB lineage: Bacteria > JAUXIQ01 > JAUXIQ01 > JAUXIQ01 > JAUXIQ01 > JAUXIQ01. Next base: position 5,152 of record JAUXIQ010000064.1, on the reverse strand, counting down.
GTGGGTTGATCGCATGCGTTGTAGGCTTCAGGCCGGTTGATGGTAATGTAGGCTATCTTGTCTTTGATTTCGTAAATTACGGTGTCCATTCTCTTTTCTCCTCCTCTTCCTCAAAACGGGTTGATCTTAAGGGCGCATTCACCCACCGGCAAAGAAATAACAACTACTATCCTAAAACAGACATCTGTATCATGAGCCGGATTCGGTTTTACGCCATGCACAAAGCTTCTCCACGGGGCACTGGCCGCAAAGTGGTTTTCTGGCGCTGCACAGGGTTTTTCCATGCAGGGTGAGCACGCGGGTAACCCGGTGCCATTTCTCCGACGGAATTACAGCGCACAGGTCTTTCTCCACCTTGTCCGGATTCTTCTCGTCTGAGAAGCCCAGCCGCCGGCTTAAGCGCAGGACGTGAGTGTCTACCCCAATGGCAGGGGTGTCGAAGCATTCGTTGAGGATTATGTTGGCGGATTTTCGGCCTATACCCGGAAGTTTAACCAGGTCGTCCAGGTTATCAGGTACCTTGTCATTGAACTCGTCAACTATCAGGGCGGCGGCGTTCTTAATGCTTTTGGCCTTATTCCGGTAGAATCCGGTGGACCTTATGTCTTCCTCCAATTCCTGGAGCTTTACCCCGGCGTAATCCTTTACAGTGGGGTACTTCCTGAAAAGACCTTCGGTGACAGAATTTACCCTTTCATCGGTGCACTGGGCGGCCAGGATGATGGCCACTAAAAGCTGCAGGGGGCTCTCGAAGTTGAGGGCGATGGCCGCCTCGGGATAGTGGTCGTCCAGGATGTCGAAAATCTCGCCGGCCTGAGAGGTCAATCGCCTATCCCTTTTAAATATCATTAATAAATTCAATCAGTTAAGTTTATAAACTCCGACAATATTAAACTAATCTCAATGATAGCATAAAAAAAGATTTCACATCAACCCTCAAGAGTTCCTTCAACTTATTCGATATAGATATAGGCAAGAGTTTTGGGATGGGCAAATGCCTATATTTAAACGCTAAATGCGTAAACGGGGTTTTCAGGGTTAAAACTTGACGTATTTAAAACGCCAACTTATAATATTAAGATAGGCAATTTTGGGCTACAATAGAATGCTTAATCTTAATAGTGTAGTTTTCGAATATCCCACATCTGCAACCATAATGAGACAATCATACATTTTGTTTATATCGTAAAAAATTCCTTTTGTAAAAGGATGATAAGAAATGGCTCCTCAGCTTGACGAAAGGAAAACTGCCTTCAAGAAGACTGTCCGTGACGGGTCCTCCGATAGAGCCAAACGGAAAATAGGAGAACTTTTACTTCGCGCCGGCCAGATAACCAAGTATCAATTGGACGAGGCGCTTCAATTCCAGAAGAAGAACGCGGGCAGGCTGGGCAGCGTACTGGTGAAATTGGGCTATATCGAGGACGATACCATAGTCAATTTCTTAAGCCGCCAGTATAATTTCCCTATCATAGATATCGCTCAGCATAAGATTAAGGAAGAAGTTACAAACCTGGTCCCTTATGAACTGGCCAGCGAGCATTTCGTCTTCCCCATAGAAACTCAGAATGATGTCCTCACCGTGGCCATGGCAGACCCCACGAACTTCCTCACTGTCGAAACCCTCCAGAGCAAGACAAAGCTATCCATAAAAGCTTACGTGGCCACGGAAAAGAGCATCGCAGAAGCCTATAAAAAGTACTACAAGATAAGCGAGGAAGAGTATAAGAGCCTTATAGACGCCACGCCTGTGGTTGTGGAGGAGCAGGAAGAGACTGTATCCATGCAGGATATTGATGATTTCGGCTCCCTCGCTTCCGAGGCGGCGGATGACATGTCAATAGAGGTGTTGACGCAAAAGGAAGAGGCGGAATTATACAAAGCAGAAGACGCCCCCATTATAAAACTGGTGAACGGTATATTGATCAAAGCTGTTAAAGACGGCATAAGCGACGTTCACATAGAGCCGTTCGAGAAAGCTTTTTACGTCAGGTACAGGCTGGACGGGTCTCTTTTTCAGTCTATGAACCTGCCCCTTCAGTTGAAGAACGCAATCACCTCCAGGATAAAAATACTCTCGCACCTGGATATATCTGAGCGCCGTGTGCCGCAAGACGGCCGAATCAAAATGAAAGTGGGGGCCCAGAAAGAAGTCGATTTCCGTGTCTCCACGCTTCCCACACTTTTCGGGGAGTCCATCGTTCTCCGTATTCTTGATAAATCCAACCTCAACGTTAATTTGACCAAGCTCGGTTTCACGGAGGATGGCTACGAGATATTCAAGAGGACCATTTATAAACCCTACGGCCTGGTTTTAGTCACCGGCCCCACGGGAAGCGGAAAAACCACTACCCTCTATTCAGCCCTCAACGTGCTTAATACACCTGATCGCAAGATATTGACGGCGGAAGACCCCGTGGAGTTCAACTTCAAGGGCATCAACCAGGTGTTGGTGAGAGAAGACGTTGGCCTTACCTTCGCTGCCGCCTTGAGGTCTTTTCTCAGGCAGGACCCTGATATCATCATGGTAGGTGAAATCCGTGACCTGGAGACCGCCGATATCGCCATCAAGGCAGCTATGACCGGCCACATGGTTTTCAGCACGCTGCATACCAACGACTGTCCCGCTACCATAGGCCGACTGATCGATATCGGTGTGCCGTCATACATGGTCGCGTCATCGGTTTCCATGGTGGTATCCCAGAGACTGCTGAGGCGGATTTGCCAGGAATGCAAAACACCGGTGACCAGAATAAACGCCGGCATGCTTAAAGAGGCGGGCTTCTTGCCGCATGAATTCTCCAAGTTGCGACTGTATTACGGGCGGGGATGCCCCACCTGTGGAGGAACAGGTTTTAAAGGGCGGGTAGCGATATACGAGATATTGGAAGTGAACGAAGTTGTCAAGGAAGCCATAACCGCAAACGTGACCGAACACCAGCTCAGGAAAATATCGATGAAGGAAGGCATGAATACCCTGAGGCAGGAAGGGCTGATTAAGGTCAAAGAAGGGGTAACCACACTCGATGAGGTTTTAAGAAAGACGATAAAAGAAAAGGAGATGATGCCCGCCTATCTGCTGAACCCCGATGAAAAGGTGTATGAGGATGGAGACCTGGTCATCAAAGAGGGCAACAGTGACGACAGTTTCTACAAACTTATCCAGGGTCGTTTGGTGATGACCGTCGATGGAGTAACAGTGGGGGAAATAACTCAGCCCGGGGAATACTTCGGTGAGATGAGCGCGGTGACCGGTTCTGCCAGGCCGTTTTCGGTGTGGTCCAAAGGTAAGAGTGTTGTAAAACTATTCCCGGGGGATAAGCTCAAAGAAACCATCGAAAAATATCCCGATATATCTCTCAAGCTGATCAGCTCGCTTTCGAACAGGCTCCAGGAGGCAAACCTGCGGCTGAGCGGTCAGAATAAGGAAACAGATATCGATAAGAATAACGATAAGGATAAAGATAAGAATAAGGAGAAGAATAAAGTTCAGGAACCCCCAAAGGCTGCGAAACCAGAGAAGCGGGTTCCCATTCGTCCGGCCGATTAGGAAAAGCTATGGGGAATGGGGCTTTGAAAAGAGAAGCCTCTTGAGTTAATAGACTATCTTTGAAGGAAAAAGCCATGTTGTTTCCCTCCAAAAAAGACCCCGTCGTAGGCATAGACATCGGAAGCAATTCAGTAAAATTGGTGCAGCTTGAGGAGGCCAAAGGGGGACATTCTCTTAAGGCATTCGGTAGCTTCGAGCTTGAAAGAGAAACCATCTACGAGGATAACATCGAGAAACCGGAAGTCATTGTCAACGCCATTCGAACCCTTGTGAGCACAGAGAACGTAAGCACGAAGAACGCTGTAGTGGCTATTCCTGGAAGGGCTGTGGTAATAAAAAAGATAACCCTGCCGGCTTCCTCAGAATACGACGTCGGGGACCTGCTGAGCATAGAGGCCGAGCAGTATATTCCTTTCGATGTCTCCGAAGCCGCCCTCGATTACCATATCATATCCGAGAGTGAAACAATTGAAGACGATGAAGACGCTCAGCGCGAAGTGCTCTTGATAGCCGCGGAGCAAGAGAAGGTAAACGATTATAAGTCTCTGGTCGAGGAGGCCGGTCTCAATCCCATCGTTGTGGATGTGGACGTTTTCGCCATCGAAAACGGGTATGAACTGAATTACGGGGTGGATGAAGACGCCGTGATAGCTCTAATAGACGCGGGAGCCGGTGTAACCAGTGTAAACATACTGGAGGAGGGCATCACCACTTTCACGAGAGATATCAACTGCGGGGGGGATGTGATTACTTTTACCATTCGCGATGAGCTGGAAATAGACGTGGAAATGGCCGAGCAGTTGAAGAAAGGGGCGGTGATGGAAGGAATCTCGCCTCTCAAAATAAAGGGAATAATAATAGAAGCCCTGGAGGAATTGTGCTCCGAGGTCAGCAACTCATTCGAGCTATTCCGAGAGACTTCAGAGGCTGCTATAGAGAAAATTTTACTGACCGGAGGCACGGCCAAGATCGAGGGGATCGATAAGTTTATGTCGGGAAAACTGGATATACCCGTGGAGATAGCGAATTCCTTCAGGAAAATCGAAGTGAACGAGAAAGTTTACGACCCCGAATATATAGAGTATATGGCCCCCATAGCTGTTGTGGGGGTGGGCCTCGCCATGCGAAAATTCGAAGATAAGTTAGTAACCTCAGCCTGAGCTTAGAAAGCGTACCCCACCTTAATCTGATTCCCCTCAATCCTGCCCGATTTTATGCGCTTATATGTAATTCCCTCAGATTATTTTTTAACTTCGTGTCCCAGTGCTTTTTCAACCGATTTCACCTTCCCCGAAAGCCGTCCCTTGCGCCCCACGTGATCGTCTATTTTTATGGAAGTGCCGACGCGGTCTGCTACTTCTCTCATTTGCATGTGGCAGCGCTTTATCAGGTCGAAAATTTCCTCCGGTTCACCTTCCACGGTGGTCCCCATGGGCCCCAGCATGTAATCGAGCCCGCTTGTTTCTATGAGCTCAAGGCTTTTAGCTACGTACTCGCTCAGGTGTTCCCCTTTGCCGGCCGGCGAAACGCTGAAGAAAGCCAACATTTTTCTTCTCCTCTGAAATCGATGGATTTACGCAGGCGAACAGCGCATAAACGCCG
>JAUXIQ010000152.1 GCA_030620925.1 Nitrospinota bacterium | reverse complement strand
CGTTCCGCGGGACTACAGGAGTTTGATGGCCTAGCCAATCAATTGTAGGGACAACCATTAAAGATAAACACACCCTCTGGCTACTGTCATTCTGAGCGAAGCGAAGAATCTCGCATATTTTGGCTACCGAGTGCCTCTTTCCATGAGGCGTATCGCTAAAGGGAAAAAAGTGAAGGGGTTTTTAAAAAGCACAAAAAAAAGCGGGTTTGCCAGGGCAGGCGAGATTCTTCGCTTCGCTCAGAATGACATGATGCTGGGTAGGGGCAGGCCCATGTGCCTGCCCAAATAATATAAATACCGATGACGGGCAATCCCGCCTGCCGCGTGACGGTTGCCCCTACGACACTCAACGCCCCCAGCAATTTCTCGTAGGGGCGGCCCGCTGCTCGCCCTTTTTTATTTTTTATATTTAGCTGACCGCAGCGCAATAAGGAAAGATTGTTAATGGGTTGCACAGGCGAACGGCAGGAGATTTTGGTAAATAGGTTGAGGGAGAATGGGGCGTCGTTGATAGGTTTCGGTGACGTTTCGGTTGCTGAATCGGATTTGACGGATAATTTTCCCGTGGCTGTTTCTTTGGCCCTGAGCTACGACGAAAAGGTCGTTGAGAACCTCCACCTCGGTGAGGCATCGTTTCACGATCACCTCCAGAGGTTAAACGTCCGGATGGAACAATTGATGAGCATTACCGAAGACCTGTTGTCCGGTTGGGGTTATCAGTATGAGACCATACCCCTTAACGTTCCTGTAAAGAGTAAGGAACAGCTCCGGGAGGTCAGGACCTTTGCCCACAAGACGGCCGCCACCTGCGCAGGCATGGGATGGGTCGGCAAGTGCGCCTTGCTGGTTACCCCGGAATACGGGCCTGGAATCAAGTTGGGTACTGTGCTGACCGATGCAGGTTTTGAGACGGCGGAGCCGATGATCAGCGACCGGTGCGGCGAGTGCACCCTTTGCGTGGAAGCCTGTCCGTACGGCGCGGTCCATAACGTCAATTGGGAGCGCGGGGTGGGGAGAGAAGAGCTGATTGCTGCTGATGTCTGCAATGAAAAGCGATTGGATTTTGTTCCGGTGATGGGCAGGAAGCACAATTGCGGGCTCTGTCTCCAGGCCTGCCATGTTGGAAAAGAAGATTGAAACAGGCTTCCTTTGATCGAGATGTTAAGGGCCCTCTCCAGTGCGGAGGGGGCCTTTTTTTACAGGGTGTGCTTTAAGCGTTCCGGCGCGTCGGTTCGATCTCAAGAGTGCTTCAGGGGACCCTTCTTTTGGGCGCTGTCACTCTTTTTCATCACTAGGGGCAGAATGTCGTCCATGGTGCTTGCGTAAATATATTTTACCTTACGGCGTATATGCATTGGTATTTCGGCCAGGTCTTTTTTGTTTTTCTCCGGGATGATTATAGTGCCGATACTTGAGCGCAGAGCGGCCAATGTTTTCTCTTTCAGACCTCCCACCGGCAGGACTCTGCCCCGGAGGGTGATTTCGCCGGTCATGGCGATGTCTTTGTTGATCGGAGTATTGGTCAGCGCGGAGACCAGTGCAGCCGCCATGGTTACTCCGGCGGAGGGACCGTCCTTAGGGACAGCCCCTGCAGGCACGTGTATGTGAATATCGCTTGTAGTGTAGAAATCATCGGTGAGGCCGAATTTTTTAGTGCGCGTTCGGGTATAGCTAAGGGCGGCCTGAGCCGATTCGCGCATCACCTCTCCCAACTGTCCGGTGAGGGTGAGCTTGCCGCTGCCGGCCACTATGGCGGCTTCGATGTTAAGCGTTTCCCCGCCCACCTGTGTCCAGGCCAAGCCGGTGGCTACTCCCACTTCATCATTTTTCCGCTCCTTTTCCGTGAGAAAGCGGGGAGCGCCCAGGAAGTTATGAAGATTTGCCCCTGAAATCTTTACAAGCTTTTTGGACCCCTCGGCCTTTTTCCTTGCTACCTTCCTGCACAGAGAAGCCAGTTCCCTCTCCAGATTCCTCAAACCCGCTTCTTTGGTGTATTGTGAAATTATTAGTCTCAGAGAGTTCTGGGAGAAGATGACGTCCGAATGGGTAAGACCGTTTCCTTCCTCCTGCCGGGGGATGAGGTACTGGTTGGCGATTTTGAGTTTTTCTTCCTGGGTGTAGCCGGAGAGTTGGATGATCTCCATACGGTCCCTGAGGGAGGGCAGGATACCGTCTTCCATGTTGCCGGTGCAGATGAACATGACGTTTGAGAGGTCGAAGGTGAGATTCAGGTAGTGGTCGCTGAAGTTTGAGTTCTGTTCAGGGTCCAGCACTTCCAGCAGGGCCGACGAGGGGTCTCCACGAAAGTCGGTGCCCAACTTGTCTATTTCGTCGATCATGAAGACGGGGTTGTTTACCCCGGCCTCCTTGATACCCTGGATTATCCTGCCCGGCAGCGCGCCCACGTAAGTTCGGCGGTGGCCGCGGATTTCAGCTTCGTCCCGCACTCCGCCGAGTGAGATGCGCACAAATTTTCTTCCCAGTGCACGGGCGATTGATCTCCCCAGGGATGTTTTGCCGACCCCGGGAGGGCCGATGAAGCAGAGTATGGGTCCTTTCATTTTCTTTCTGAGTTTACGGATGGCCAGGTATTCCAGGATTCGTTCCTTGATATTTTCAAGACCGTAGTGGTCTTCATCCAGAATCTGGCGGGCTTTGCCCAGGTCCAGATTGTCCACGGTGCCCTGCTTCCAGGGCAGCTCTACCATCCAGTCGAGATAGGTCCTCACCACGGCGGATTCGGCGGTATCCTGGTGCATCTTCTCCAGTCGAGCCAGCTGTCTCATGGCTTCCCGATGGGCGAGGGCGGGCATACGGGCCTTGCGGATTTTTTTTCGGTATTCGTTAATTTCCTCCAGCCGCTCGTCCACCTCTCCCAGCTCCTCCATTACGGCTTCCATCTGTTGGCGCAGGAAGTATTCCCGTTGCGATCGGTTTGTTTCCTCGCTCACTCCGGATTGCATCTGGGCCTGCATGGAGGCAACCTCCAACTCCTGGGTCAGGAGGTTGTCTATTTTTCTCAACCGATCTATGGGTTGGTGAGTTTCGAAGATGGCTTGAGCTTCGGATATTTTTAGCTTGAGGTTTGAGGCCACCATATCCGCCAGTTTGCCGGGACTCTGGATACTGTTTGCGATAGAAGCGATTTCCGGGGGCAGATTCTTCAGGGGAAGCAGTTTTTTTATCTTCTTCTTGACCTCCCTTATGAGGGTCTTGGCCTCTCGGGAGGTGGAGACATCCACTTCGACATCCGGAATAGGCCGCACCCGTACCTTGAAAAAGGGCTTAACCTGGAGGTACTCCTCTATGGCCGCCTTATGCAGCCCTTCCACCAGAATCTGCACTCTGCCGTCCGGAAGTTTCATATGCTTCAGGATACTGACCACCGTGCCGGTTTTATATATTGTTTGGGGATCAGGGTGCTCTTCGGAAGGGTCCATTTGGGAAACCAGAAAAATATACCTGTCCGTCTTTATGGCTTCTTCCACTGTGGCCACTGTTTCTTCACGCGCCACTATTATAGGGACGTTGATGTCTGGGTAGACTACTGCATCCCTCACCGGGATGAGGGGAAGCTCTATCGGTATTTCCACAACAGCTTTGTCGTCTGAAACCGTCACTTAGACCTCCGCAGCTCAAAGGCTTCTATTATTGAGGATTATACATATTTTTATTCAGATTCAAGCATCAATATATTTTTTCAGGTCTTGGAAATCAATAATCGAACTGAAGGGCTATATATCCAGCGATACGGTAACCGCTGCATTGACTACTACTATTGCATCCGTTTTGTCACCCAACGATTCCACCAGCATCCCCGGAACGGACATTCCCCCATTGACTACGTTGATGGTTTTTTCCCCGAATGGCAATACCTCCAGCACGGCTTCCGAATCTACCTTCTCCGGTTCGGAGGCGGCTATGGTGACGTCTACCAGCATCTTAGACGGGTCTTTAAGCTCCATGATCTCGCTCAATCCACACAGGCATTGGTCCGATATTGCGTTTCTCACTGCCCGTTTTGCGGCTTCCGTATAATCCTGGCCATGAAGGTCCAATCCAGTTCCCAATTCAATTATGTATCTTTTTTTTGCCATTTTCTCCTTTTCTCCTCTTTAATCCCATTAATATAGCCCCGTATCTTTCCATCTATCATACAATACTTTGGAGGCCGGCGAACTCTATATTTTCCCCGAAACCGCCCTGAAAACAAAGATTAATATATTATCAGATGTCAACTCCTTATCTTCAAGGGCTTTTTATCCGATATATATAATTGAGCAGAGATATATTTATCTGCTATACTGTTTTAGTCTACTTTTCATGGTGGATTATAGCAGTATGCTGAGAAAAGCGAAAATAGGAGACGTTAAACAGATTCAGACCCTGGTAAATAATTATGCGCAGCTAGGGTTAATGCTACCACGCTCTCTGAATGAGCTGTATGAGAGTGTGCGGGATTTTTACGTTTTTGAAGAAAATCATGAAATAATGGGCGTTTGTGCCCTGCATATTAACTGGGAGAACCTGGCAGAGATACGTTCCCTGGCGGTGAAAGAAGAACAAAATAAGCGAGGTATTGGGCTGAAGTTGGCGAGAGCTTGCCTTGAGGAAGCGGAGGAACTCTCCATAGGCAGGGTTTTCGCTCTGACCTATGAACCTGGATTTTTCGAAAAGTTGGGTTTTAAAAGGGTTGATAAGTCGCTGTTACCGCAAAAAGTGTGGCAGGACTGCCTTAAGTGCGTAAAGTTCCCGGAATGCGATGAAGAGGCCGTAATCCTGGAGCTCGGTGATGGGGAGGATTAAATAGTCTCATTGATTGAGAATGCAGGACTAACTTGTTATTGAATAATTATTGAGTTGCATATGCTGAAATGTTATAATATCTCTATGGTACTTTATAGTCATTTTTAGGGGGTTTAAATGGCTGAAAAGTCTTATACCATTCTTATCGTTCCTGATTCTTCCAGCAAATTTCGCAAGGTCGTTATACCGCGATTCCTTATCTCGGCTGGTTTAGTTTTGCTGGGGCTTCTCGTAGTGGGTTTCTTCTTCCTGTTGCAGAACCATATCGCGTCAATAGAAGATTACCAACAAGGCCACCGGTTGCTGGGGGAAGTGAAGCACCAATTGAGAAAGATGGCGGAATTGAGGGCGGAGATGGAAGAAGTGGAAGAAACCCTCTCTCGGTTGTCTGAATTCGGCAATAAGATGAGGAGTTTCGCCGGCCTGAAAACTATTAAAGAAATTAAAATGGAAGTGGGAAAATCCGGTGTAGGAGGTCCGGACGAGGCGACTGCAGAAGAAAAGAAGAGCGTTTTGGAAAAGGAGAAGCAAAGTTTTCTCGATGTATTAGAGGGGGATATAACCGAATTAAGCTCTAAGGCCACGAGGCAGGAAGAGAACTTCCTGAGAACGATCGAGTTTTTTTCCGAAAAGTCAGACGTCATTTTTTCTACTCCTTCTATATGGCCTACCCGTGGATGGATTTCTTCAGGATTCGGTTATCGAGTATCACCTTTTACCGGCAGGCGCCAGTTCCACGAGGGGATTGATATCGCCAGCCATTATGGCAACATAGTAAGAGCCCCCGGCGACGGCACCGTAACCTATGTGGGCAGGAAGAGGGGGTACGGCCGGGTTTTGGAGATAAACCATAGTAACGGCTACGTTACCAGATACGCCCATAATGCCAGGATTCTGGTGAAAAGGGGGAAAAAGGTGAAACGGGGTGATCCCATAGCCAAGGTAGGTAGCT
>JAUXIQ010000254.1 GCA_030620925.1 Nitrospinota bacterium | reverse complement strand
GTGATGAAACGTTTTATGCCGTTAAGGACGTAATTATCGCCGTCTCTCACCGCGCTGGTCCTTACGCGCGCCGCGTCGGAGCCGGCCTGGGGCTCCGTGATGCCGATGGCGGAGATTTTCTCACCCCTGATGGCCGGTTTCAGGAAGCGCTCCCTCTGCTCATCGGTTCCGAACTTCCAGATGGGTACGACGCCGAACACGGTGTTATCGTAAAACCCCGTGCCTCCGTAAGCCTCTGCGGAAAATTCTTCCAGCATTATGGCCAAATCCACGGCGCCCCGTCCCGCCCCGCCGTACTCTTCGGGGAATATGAGGCCCGAATAACCTTTTCCCGCCATGCTGCCCGCTATTTTCAGGCAGCTCTCCTGAAGGCGCTTCCTGAATTCTTCCAGGGGCGCATCCTTCTTCTCCAGCTCCTGCTTGGTGCGCTGCAGCTCGTCGGCCAGTGGAGACAACTCCTCGATGGCGTAGCGGCGGCATTCATCACTGAACCGGTTCTCCTCAGCAGTGTAAAGAATCAGGCCGGCCTCGTTGAGGCTGTAGCCGGAGGGCATGGTCAGGTCCTCCAGCTTCACTTCTTTGAAAACGCTCCGGTCCACTCTCCTATCCTTCCGGTGGTGCACCTTCTTCATAAAATTCATACTTTAAAACCGGTAAAACGACAGGCAACATGGTATGTAGTTCACCGCTAAAAGTCAAAACAAAAAGCCGGCGTCAATTCCGCGCTTGACTATAGTAAATTAAAATGTTGAAATTCCGTCGGCGTGATACAAAATTTTGTAATACCAATAAACGTCAATAATAATAAAACCCTATAAAAAGGAACCCTAATGCGTGGAATCAGGATCAGGCAAACAGCTATCATAGCTCTCATAATCGTCTCCGCCACTGCCTTTATCTCCACACCGGCTTTAAGCGCTGAAAAGGAAGTGAACAGCTACCGCCCCCAGGTGGGGAAACCGGGCGGGAAAATCTTATTTGTGACCATATCCCCCCCCAAGTCGTTCAACCCCATCCTGGCCAAGGAAACCAGCACCACCAGCATCACCGGCCTCATCTTCGAGGGCCTCACCCGCACCGACGGCATCACCACCGAGGTAGAGCCCGCCCTGGCCGAATCATGGGAGATAAGCGAGGACGGCAAAACCTGGACGTTTCATCTCCGGCGCGATGTCAAATGGAACGACGGCCGGCCGTTCACCGCCGACGACGTGGTGTTCACCTTCCGCAGGCTCATATACAACAAAGACATTCCCTCAAGCGCCGGGGATATATTCACCATCGAAGGAAAAGAGATAGAGGTGCAAAAGATAGATAAATATACCGTGCGCTTCACGCTCCCCTTCAAGTTCACCCCTTTCCTCCGCTCCCTGGGGCAGAATATACTCCCCCGGCACGTCCTGGAGAAGATCGTCGACGAAGGCAAGTTCAACAATCACTGGGGCGTCAACACCCCGCCGGCAAAGATAGTGGGCACCGGCCTCTTCATGCTCGAACAGTACGTGCCCGCCCAGAAGGTGGTTCTTAAAAAGAACCCCCTCTACTGGATGAAGGACGCTGAATCGAATCCCCTCCCCTATATTAATAAAATCGTCTACACCGTGGTTCAGAATCAGGATGTGGCGCTGCTCAAATTCCAGTCTAAAGAGATAGATTACCTGGGTATGCGCGGCATCGATTACCCTATCCTCAAACCGGAGGAGCGGCGCGGCAACTTTACCGTATATAACGTGGGGCCCGCTTTCGGCACCAGTTTCATAATCTTCAACCAGAACCCCGGCCGAGACCCGAAGACAGGCAAACCCTTCCTCGCCCCCCACAAGCTCAAATGGTTCACCGACGTCCGTTTCCGCCGCGCCGTGGCCCACGCCATCGACAAGCAATCCATAATAAACATAGTGATGAACGGGCTGGCTTTCCCCCAACTGGCGGCTATGAGCCCCGGGGCCAAGAAATTCTATAACGGGAAAGTCAGAACTTACGACTACAACCCGCAGAAATCCAGGGACATTCTCAAAGAAGCGGGGTTCAGGGACACTAATGGAGACGGCATACTGGAAGATTCGGAGGGCAATAAACTGGAGTTCAACCTGTTCACCAACTCAGAAAACACGGTGCGTATCAAGCTGGCGGGTATAATCAGGAAAGACTTGGAAAACGCGGGAATGAAAGTCAACTTCACCTCGCTGGAGTTCAACAACCTGGTTTCAAAACTCTCCGCCAACTACCAGTGGGACGCAATAATAATAGGGCTCACCGGCGGTATCGAACCTCACTTCGGCATAAACGTATGGCACAGCAGAGGCCACCTGCACATGTGGTACCCCCTTCAGAAAAAGCCCGCCACCTCCTGGGAAAAACGCATCGACGAGATATACGATCAGGCCGTTCAGGAGCTGGACGATAAAAAACGCAAAAAACTCTACGACGAATGGCAGCAAATAGTCTCCGAACAGCTTCCGGTCATATATACCGTGCTCCCCGCTTCCCTGCACGCGGTGCGCAACAAGTTCGGCAACGTGTACCCCACCGCTTACGGCGGAGCCTTCCACAACCTGGAGGAAATCTTCGTTAAATAATTAAGAGGTAGAATAGTAAAATAAAAAAACTGAGGGAACCCTTTTGTAAAAGTGTTCCCTCAGACTCTCTCCTAAAACTTTTTTGCAAACCCCTCTATCAAACACAAAAGTCTTTGGAGGGGGATTGGGGGGAACCTTTATACAGAAAGGTTCCCCCCAAAAAAGCTAAAAAAAGGTTAATAACCACACGAAATGAAAATATTCATCATCAGGCGGCTGATATACTCGATCCCGCTGCTCTTAGCCATGTCCTTCGTGACCTTCATGTTCATCCAGATGGCCCCCGGCGACTATTTCGACAGACTAAAGCTGGACCCCCTCATCTCCCCCGAGACCATAAAAAAATATGAAGAGGAATACCACCTCAACGAACATCCCATAGTGCAGTATAGATACTGGCTGGGGAGTATGCTGAAGCTCGATTTCGGCTTCTCCTTCGAGCACAAGCGTAAAGTCACCGAACTGCTCATCCCCAGGGCCAGGAACACCCTCATCCTCTCCATCTCCGCCATCCTGTTTACCTGGCTCATCGCCATCCCCATAGGTATCTACAGCGCCGTGCACCAGTATTCCTGGGGTGACAAATTTTTCTCGTTCCTGGCCTTTTTCGGGTTGTCCATCCCCAACTTCTTCTTCGCCCTGCTGTTGCTCTACCTGGCCTACCTCTCCGGATTGCTGCCCATCGGGGGGATGTTCTCATCTAACTACGATGAGCTGAGCATGCTGGGCAAGGGCCTCGACCTGCTCAAACACCTGGCAATACCCACGGTGGTCATCGGCACCGGCTCGATGGCCGGTCTTCAGCGCATCATGCGCGGCAACATGCTGGAAGTTTTACGGGCCGACTACGTGACCACCGCCCGCAGCAAGGGACTGCCTGAGAGCAGGGTCATCTACCGGCATGCACTGCGCAACGCCATAAACCCCATGATAACCAGCTTCGGCTACACGCTGTCCGGCCTCCTCAGCGGGGCCGCACTCACCGAGATAATCGTAAGCTGGCCGGGCATGGGCTCCCTGCTCCTCTCCGCCGTGCGCAGCCAGGACATCTATCTCGTAATGGCAGGTATGATGGTGGGCGGTTTCCTGCTCATCGCGGGGAACATGGTGGCGGATATACTGCTGGCCTGGTCGGACCCCAGAGTCCAGTTCGCGCAACTGGAGACCCGATAATGCCACGTACAGATAATACAGATAATAATGTAGAGACATCCCGCGGCGCGGGACATGAGACAATTCGTGAATTGTCTCTACAAGAGCGGAAACCCCGCAGCCCCTGGGAGATCGCCTGGGTGAAGCTCGTGCGCCACCGACTGGCTGTCTCCGCGGGTATAATCCTGATAGTGCTCTACGCCCTGGCACTCTTCGCCGATTTTATCGCGCCCTACGGTTTCGACAGCGAGGACCGCACCAAGTCCTACCTCCCGCCCGTGCGGGTTCGGATGGTGGACGCGCAGGGAGACTTCCACTGGCGTCCTTTCATCTACGATTCCAAGTTCCAGTTCGACGAATATTACCGCCGCGAATACCCGCCCGACAAAACGAAG
>JAUXIQ010000297.1 GCA_030620925.1 Nitrospinota bacterium | reverse complement strand
CGAATATGGGGAGGCACCGCTCGAAAACCTTCTCTTTTCCGCCCACCATGATGGCCAGGGTGCCCTCTTTGGCGCCTATGTCTCCGCCGCTCACCGGGGCGTCCAGCATCTCCACGCCCTTTTTGGCGGCCTCCTGGGCCAGGTTCATGGACACCTGCGGGGAGATGGTGCTCATGTCAACGATGATCAAGCCCTTTTTCGCGCCCTCCAGCACTCCCCCAGGGCCGGCCACCACCTGCTGGACATCAGGCGAATCGGGAAGCATGGTTATAATCTTGTCGGAACGCTCGGCCACCTCTGCGGAGCTCTTGGCGGCCTGTGCGCCGAATTCTTCCAGCTCCTTGACCGGGCCCTTGCCGCGGCTGTGCACTATAACGGGATAGCCCGCTTCTATCAGATTTTTCGACATGGGCTTTCCCATCAACCCCAATCCTATGAAACCTATGGTTTCCAAAACCTCACCTCCTTTTCACAATAAAGGAGAATCATCTTCTCCGGGTCTGCCTTACCGGGGGTTTATGATAGCTCATCAAGCGTCGTGTTTCAAGACAATGTCCCATCCGCGGGTGTCTGGCAAAAAGGGGAAAAACTAATTTGTCCGGATGTCAGTCGGAGACATCCTGGTCGGGTGGAAAAATTTCGTAGACCCGCTCCGGTGTATTCAAGGGTTTGAAGCCGTCCACTTTAACGTCCTCGCCCTTATGGGTCAGCACCACCAGGTCAAGGAGCTGTTCCAGTTGGGAGCGGATAAGCTCTACCAGCGGGTCAGAATAGACTTTTTTCTTTTCGGCCTTTTCCGGCTCAAGACGATAGCGAAATTTGTAGTCTTCTTCCATGGCCGTTTACCCATAAAATTTAGAAGCTGAGAAGTATAATATCAAGATCATTTTACCATTTCGTTTAAGGAGGCAACTCCGGACGGGCCATCACTGGAAAAAAGGGACTCAGCCCTACACGCCTGAGGAGTTGGAGCTGATAATTTCATAGAGCCTTTCGGCCACCAAATCCTGGGAGTAGGTATCCAGCACCACTTTCTGGTTGCGGTCGACGATCTTCTCCCTGAATTCGGGATTGAATAATTTGAGGGTGTTGGAAAATATCGCGCTGTTTCTGTTCTGGACTTTACGCATATACTTGAGGTCGGAGAGCCTGAGAATCATCTCCAGCCGCTTCATCAATCCCTTTTGGGGGCCCAGCTCCTGGCCCAAATCCTTGTAATCCATCCCCTCAACGATGAGCACGCGGTAGAGGTGCGCCAGGTCCATACCGGCCCTGTTGAAGTCCTCGGTAACCAGCGGCAAATCCCTTCCCAGCACCGCCGTGCCCACGCACCAGGGCTCTATGTATACGAAGCCGAAGCCTTCCAGGATGCTGGTGGTGATGACCATATATGACATGCGGTAGGCATCCCCCACGTTGAATTTGGTTATCTTTTCGAGGTCGTGGGGGTCCTCGAATTCGCGCTCGGAACCGACGTAATCTTCTATTCCTATGGTCACCGGAAGATCATTATCCTCGCAAAACTTGGCCAGTGTATCCGCATAGAGTTTGTCGTCATTCGAAGAAGGCTTTAACCCCACCAGGAGATGGTATTTTCCTTCGATGCGCAGCTCTCTGCGCCTTTCATAAACCCGCTCGCTCATGAAATTATAGAAACTGGTGAGGAAAATGGCTTCTTCAACGTTTTTCCTCCTTATACAACGAACGGGGTAAAACAGAAACCTCACTTCGGGGTCCAGGCCTTTATCCTCAACGAGGCGCTTACGCAGGTCCAGATGCGCATTGTCATCATGCCACATGTTACTGCCCAGGCTGTTGGGCAGATACACGATTCGCTCCCGGCTAATACCGTGCTCCATGAGGCGGTCTATATCTGAAGTATTGATGGTTATATAGTGGAGGTTATCAAAGTCGGGGAAGACCATCTCGTGCCAGTCCGGAACGTTTCGGGTGGGGCTGTCGTGAAACTTTTTCAGGTTGGCGAAATAGCGTTCGCGCTCTTTGACGAAATCGTGTGTGCGGTAGTAGAACCGCCTCTTCCTGGAGAGGAAGTTACAATCTCTTATCATCTGATAAAAGGCGAATATCAGGGGTGGATGTATTCCGATGCCCAGGTTCTCCATGATTACTACATCGAGGTCCCCCAGTTTATCCATGAGCGAGTCCGCAATGTTGGAGCCGTGCCAGATGTAATCCTGAACTTGCTGCTCTTCTATCCCCCTGCCTTTGAACCCCGGCACCTTATGATCGGGATCGAACTCCTCGATATTGACATACTCCAATCTCCCGGGTATCGGTTCCAGAAAGTTCTGGATGTCCTTATTAAGCTTGCCGAAAAGAGTTATCTTTATATCTGGAACCAGATCCAGAAGGCCCCGGACGTTTCTGAGGAGCACCATGTTGACTCCGTCCATGTAGCCTATCCGGAAATGACCGATTCCTAAATGTAAATTCCTCTTCAAATTGATGAGCCCTCTTTTCCCTCTCGCCATTCAGGCTAGCTTTTCTCCGCCTCTTTCAACGACCGGCGCCGCTTCTTATACGCCTCTATAGTTATCATCGGCGGCCTCTCGATTTCCTTTATTTCTTTGTGAATGAGGATATGCTGGTTTTCCAGCACCTTAATGAGGGCCATCTCTGTCTTGAGCTCGGTATTGAGCAAAACCCTTCCCAGATCCTTGGCGCGATGAAAAAAAGTCTGCAATATCTGAAACGACATCTCGCTGAGCTTATCCAGGGATTGATTTCTGTGCACTCGTTTATCCATGTCCACCTGGGCGATATGTTCCATTCCATACTGGTTGCAAATATCTATGAGCAGGCCCGTTTCGACTCCATAGCCTATGAAAAAGGGGACTCTCTCCAGTATTTCGCGTCTCCCTGCGTATTCGCCCGATAGGGGCTGGATAATCCCCGCCAATTCCGGGAAAAAATGACAGAAGAGGGGGCGCACCAGAAGCTGTGTGACTCTCCCCCCGCCGCTCGGCCTGAGCTCTTTCCCAAGCTCAATGGGTCGCTCATAAAAACCCTTAACATAACCTATCCTGGGATATTCCAGGAGAGGCCCCACCAGCGCGTAAATAAACTTGGGGTGAATGTTCTTGATGTCGGCGTCTATCCAGACGATTATATCCCCTTTAAGAATATAAAGGCTTTTCCATAAGTTTTCTCCCTTCCCGTAGTAAACCTCCTCTTCAGGAATGCAATCGCTGGCCAGATACACATCCGCACCGTACTGGGCGGCTATCTCCCTGGTCTTATCTGTGGAACCGCTGTCGATGACCACCAGCTCATCTATCAGAGGATATCGCTCCATCAACTCCGACTTTATTACCACCACCTCTTTGCCGATGGTTTTTTCTTCATTAAGCGTCGGAAGGGCGGCGCTTATGGTTAAATTTTTTTCCTCTTTAAGCCTGACCAGCTTCTCTATACCACTGAACCGGGAATGATGAAACGTGTTCTCTTTAAGCCAGCGATTTAAATCCATCTACCATTAACCTCTTACCAAACGGGGAGTGTAATGAATTCATCCCACCTGGCGGCAAGGGCAAGGATTGTGAGGAGCAGCTGCTTGATTCCCTGGGACATGGGACTGATGAAGGCGGTCTCTTCTCCTCTTTGAGCCACCCCCTCGGT
>JAUXIQ010000299.1 GCA_030620925.1 Nitrospinota bacterium | reverse complement strand
GGATTTTCCCTCGTAGAGTTGATGATAAGTGTGGCTGTGCTGGGGATAGCCTTCTTCACGATGTTCACCTTTTTTATATCGCAGCACAAAGTAGTAGCCACTAATCAGCGTAATTTCACGCAACAGCAGCAGGCCGTGTTCCTTCTCGATACGCTTGTGAAAGACATCAGGCGTGCCGGCTACTTTCACAAGGGAGAAGGCAGCGGCGCCGACCAGGACGTCAAGATAGCCGAGAGCAGAAAGATAAAATTCTACGTTGATACCAGCTCCAGCGTGCAGTATGAATACGACGCCGGTACTGAGAAAATGTATCAATACAATGACACTTTCCCTGGGGGGAGGGTTATCTTCGACGAACTGAACATTACCACGCTTTCCTTCAGGTACTATAACGCCGATAGCACGACTCTAAGCACCCCTGTCGGCACGACCCTTGATCTCAGGAGTATAAGGCGGGTAGATATATATATGCAGGTAAAACCTCTGTCTTCCGCCACGTCAAGCGCGGGAATGACCACTGCTATGTCCTTTAATGCAAGTGTGAAGCCCAGAAACCTCGGGCTCTATGAGGAATAATGGCCTGAACGAGCGTGAAGTCTTAAAACCGAGGGTTTAACCGGCGCATTGAAACCATCGTACCTTGGGCAGCGAACGAGAATAAGCAGGAGAACAATTTGAAGTTTGATTATGAAGCCCCCTGGCCGATGCTTGCATCGAGCAGGGGGCTTCATAATTGAGAGTGAATGAGGGCGCTGGTTTTAGCAAGTATGTTGAGATAGGCTGCTCCCATCATGGCCTTAAACTTGTACCGTTAATCTTCGCGGGATGTTTTCAGCGTTTAAAAGAGTTCTTATTTTTTGGGTAGGGGTCGGTTTCAACAATTTTTTTTATCTGGTCAAAGCGGGAGGTGTTAAGGAAGAGTCCGCGGCGGAGGGTCAGCCTGCTGATGTCGTCCCGTGCATTCTTGATCCTTTCCGAGGTCGTAGGATGGGAGGAGAAAAGCTTCTCTAAGGCATGTGGCTCCCTCTTTTTGAGAGCGAGCATCTTATCCATGAGGGTAAGGGCGGCGCGGGGATCGTATCCGGCCTGGTGCATGATCAGTATGGCAAGCCTGTCAGCCTCTCGTTCCATGGAGCGGGTATAAGCCAGAATGCCTACGCCGGCAAAAAGGTCTGCGGCCATTTTCTCCCACTGAGACGTTTCAGGGCCCAGAATCATGGACAGGACGAAGGACAGGCCTAACTGGGTACTCATTAACTGTGTGGAGTGGCGGGCAAGGGCATGGCCTATTTCATGAGAGAGGACGGCGGCGAGCTCCGCCTCATTATCGACCCTGGCTATCATGCCCCGATGGAGGTAAATATATCCGCCCGGTATGTTAAATGCATTAATCTCTTCATCGTCTAACACCCTGAAATGGTAGTCGAACAACGTATGACCACCGTATGCCTTCACAAGCCTGTTTCCCAGGTAGGATACGTAAAGCCGTACCTCCCTATCAGAGTAAATGGGGAACTTTTTATCTATCTGCTGGGAGAGCTGCTTTCCAATCTCGATTTCTTGAGAGAGGGGTACGATATTGAATCCGGTGGAAGAGGTATTGGTGGCCATACAGCCGTAGATGATGAGGGGCAGCAAGTAGACGGCCGCGTCTCTTACTATTTTATAGCGCCTCATCCGGCGGAGAATATTACGAGCGCTGCTATTGATTATGGAGCCCGAATTGAACCGTATTGCCCTATCTCCTCTTCACGGGTTTTCTTTGGATCGGTTTATCAGGAAAAAAATTGTATTATCATTTAAAATAAATATACCGTCTGTGCTATGCTTTCATCTAGCAGATGAGAAAAAAGGAGTATTATTTTCCGGTTCAGTGTGGTGATTTTATTACCATGAGTAACAGATAACCAGGTTTTTTTCAGGTCGATCGGTAATGAAAAATAGGATCTTCAATTCCGCTCCGCTCTTGATAAGCATAATTCTGGCAGCGACGTTATCCGTATTTTACCTTTCAGGCATTTCTTTTCTGGATATGGTGGAGCTGAAAGCTTACGACCTCAGAATGAAGTCCCGCGGCGGGTTAGAGCATGGCGACGAAGTGGTGATAGCCGCTATTGACGAAAAGAGCCTGCATGCCCTGGGTCGTTGGCCTTGGCCCCGCTCCACGATAGCGCTTCTTCTGGATAAGCTGGGCGAGTATGGAGCTCGCGTTATCGGTTTCGATATTGTTTTCTCAGAGGCGGAAGAGAACTCTTTCCTGCGTAATGTTGATCTGATAAAGAGGAAATTAGAAGAAAATATCGCCGATGGCTCAGACATGCTCGAATATCTTCGGGCGCTTGAGCAGGAAGCGAATAATGATGCCCGAGTCGCCGAGGCTGTTCAGGATTCGGGCCGGGTGATTTTAGGATACTATTTTTATCTCCAGAGGGCAGACCTGGAACATATAGCTCCCGAGACCCTCAAAAATTATTTATCCTCAATTGAATTTTCCAACTACGATCAAGTCTTCTACACAAGCCGGGAAGCCGGAGAGGGAAATTTCATCAAGGGCTATGGTGTAAAGTCGAACATTGAAGTTATCTCAAAAGCGGCGTTGGATTTCGGATATTTCAATGTTATCCCCGACCCTGATGGGGTAGTACGCAGGTTGCCCCTGGTCGTCGAGTATAAAGGGGATGATCTTTTACCAGGTGCAAACCTTTTCCCACCCTTGTTCTTTAAGATGCTGCTGGAATTCCTCGGTTCGCCCGATTTTACCCTCACGGTCGACGAACGGGGGTTGGAGGAAGTGCAATTGGGTGACAGGGTCATACCCACGGACAAAAAAGGGATGATACTGATAAACTATGCGGGAGGCGCGAAGACCTACCGGCACTATTCGATTGCAGACATCCTGAAAGAAGAGGTGCCTTCCGATGCTTTCATGGACAAGATGGTGCTTGTGGGGGTCACTGCGACGGGAGTCCACGAGCCGAAGGTTATCCCCTTAGAAAAAAATTTTCCCAGGGTGGAAATACAGGCGAACATAATTGACAACCTCTTACATAACAGGTATCTGGCAAAACCGAAGTGGGCGCGTAACCTGGATCTGGCTATGATCCTGGGGTTGGGGATAGGCCTGGGGTTGATCCTCAGAAAGAGCAGGGCTGCCGTCGGTGCCCTGAGTCTGGTATTGATCTTTGCGGCCTTCCTCTATTTTAACCGGTACATGTTTGTGGAGCGCGGTGTCTGGCTGAACGTGGTATATCCGGGGCTGAACGTGATAGCTACTTTCGCCGCCGTCAGCTTTTATAGGCGCCTGACCGAGGGGGAAAAGAAGCGGTTCATCCAGAACGCCTTCGGCCCTTACGTTGCACCACACGTCGTAAGCCAGATGATTGATAACCCCGATATGCTGAAACTGAGCGGTGAACGCAGGGTTCTCACCGCTTTCTTCTCCGACATCCAGGGCTTCACGTCTATTTCAGAGAAGCTGGTTCCTGAAGAACTGGTGGCGCTAATCAACGAATATCTTACCGACATGTCGGATATAATACTGAAATACGAGGGTACTATAGATAAGTATGAGGGGGGTGCCATCGCCGCCTTTTTCGGTGCGCCGATAAGCCACG
>JAUXIQ010000333.1 GCA_030620925.1 Nitrospinota bacterium | reverse complement strand
CCTTATCCCCCTTCTTAACCCCTCTTTTGAGCAGGCTTTTGGCTATTGAGCCCACTCTATCCGAAAGCTCGGCGTATGTTACCCTTCGATCTCCATGCACCAGGGCTTTGTTATCGGGATAGGCCCTGACCACGCAGTCGAAAAGGCTGCTCACATCTACATAATCGACGGGCCGACTCATGAATCCGTTTCCCCCCCCCATGCCTTCCCCGCGGAAGGCGGGGTTAAAATCAGGTTCCAAAGGTTTTCGAACAATGCTTGACGGGTTTCCCCCCACCCGAATTCGGATGGGGGGAACCATATCACAGCTTGTTTCGCCTAGCAACCAATTTATAAAACCGCCCCTCATGAAGTGATTCAACTCATCAGCTCCCGCCTCGGCGGGAGCACCACCCCCAAAATTTCAGGTGTGCCTCACACTGGATACCCATTCATTCATGGATGGGAGCATCATGACCCACGCTTTGCGTGGTACGAACCCCGTCACTTGTGGCGGGGGTATTCAATACCCCGCCTAGAGACATCCCGCGACTTACCACTGATACAAAACACTGTTATTGAATGGTGAAGAAAATGGAGGCCTCCAATGAGGTTATTCGTTTTATTATAATAACTTTAACTATAATTAAGAGAAAGGGTCTAGAAACAGACAGACAATACATAGAAATGGTTGATTACTAAATCGAAATGTTTTACACTTAATAAACTAAAAGCAGAACGGGGGAGTATGTCAACCAAAAATCTGAGGGAAATAGGGGGGGTATGTCACAAATGGCGCATACCATCGACTTCGAGACTCACCTTGGGGAGAGGAAGAATGAGAACCGCTGGTATGGACCGGAGGAATTGCTGGCTCTCGAGAACGAGGCCGGCATAAAGTATGCGGTGGTTATTCCCGAGGCTTCCGTGAGGCCGCCGAACAAGTGGGTGTATGAGCAAATAAAAAACTACCCGAGGCTGATAGGCTGCGCGAGCATTAATCCCGGCCTGGGGAGCGAAGCAGTAGAAGAGCTGGAGAAAGCGATAAAAGATTGGGACATGGCTTGTCTCAAGTTAGTCCCCACCGTCCACGGTTATAACATCAACAGTTCCGTGGTCGATCCCATAATGTCCAAGGCCGGAGAACTGGACATACCGGTGATAATCCATTCAGGCTCACATGGCTGCGAGCCGCTTTCCATCAAAGAACTGGCGGAAAACTACTCAGACGTGGCTATTATAATGGAGCACATGGGTTATCCCTACAATGTGGACCAGGCTATCCTGGCGGCCAAGAAATGTGATAACATATTTCTGGGAACCGCTATAGCCAATTCCCAACCTGCTATAATAAGAATGGCTGCGAGAGAGGTTGGGGCGGAACGGATAATCTTCGGCTCAAGCGCGCCCGGCATTTTCCCGATATATTCGGTGCTGAGCCTTAAACGGGTAGACCTCTCTTCGCATGAGCTGGATCTCATTCTGGGAGAAAACTTTGCCAGAATTCTGGACATAGACTTGACAAACAGAGTCAATGATAAAGCCAACGCCAATCAAAGTGGGGGTCTTAGCTGACACTCACGGTTTCTTAAACTCGGAAATATTCTGCATTTTCAGCGATGTAGAGCATATTCTCCACGCCGGCGATATAGGTACGGAAAAATTGCTGAAAGAGTTGCGAGCGATAGCGCCGTTGACAGCCGTGCAGGGAAACGGAGACTATTTTCAAGGGTGGGAGAAGTATCGTCAGGTTGAATTCATCCAGTTTAACGGCAAGACCCTCCTTTTAACCCATGAGGCAGGGGCACCCTCTCAAATCTCCAAGCCTTTGAATGAGCTCATCACCGCTAAACAACCTCAGGCGGTCATCTACGGCCACACGCATTTCCCGTCCATTGATGAAGAGGATGGGATTCTCTACTTCAACCCCGGTCGGGCGGGTAGGGACAGCTATTCCGGCAGGCCCTCGGTGGGTATACTCACGGTCGGCGATACATTGGCGGTGGAAATCATACAACTGGACGATGGCAAGTTTCTTTAAAGT
The DNA here is from genome assembly GCA_030620925.1 of Nitrospinota bacterium. Taxonomy (GTDB): domain Bacteria; phylum JAUXIQ01; class JAUXIQ01; order JAUXIQ01; family JAUXIQ01; genus JAUXIQ01. Next base: position 1,275 of record JAUXIQ010000333.1, on the reverse strand, counting down.
CCCACCCTGAGAGGAAACCTTTTCCAGGAGGCACGAAAAGGGGTCTCTATCAAAACCGGACTATCCATCAGGGCTTAACGGCTTTCATGCGCACCACCGGCCAGGCAAAATTTATCTCCTCCCCCTGCTCTTCGATGGCGAAGAAGGATTTGACGTCGTCCGGGGCACGGGTAAATCCGTTTCGTAATTCTTCCAACCGCTCTTGCGGCGTCCCCGATGTTTCGACCCACTTAGAGAAGCTGTGTGAGAGGCGTTGGGAATAATCTACGTTCATCACCTGCAGCCCTGCGCCTTCAGCTATTTCCCTCCACTGGACGGGAGAATAGTTCAGATTATGCGAGGGGTCTCTGATTACTTCCACCCTGTTGAACCACTCCGACATATGCGGCGAGTCATCCGGCGACGCTGTATCGGTGATTATCACCGCTCCCCCCTTCTTAAGCACCCGCCTGACCTCGGCCAGAAATCGGGGGACATCGGAAAAGTGGTGCGGGGACAACCTGCAGGTAACCGCATCTAAGGAACTTTCGGCGAACGGGAGCACCTCCGCACGGCCGAGCACAAACCGTATGGACTCCAGCCCCCGTTCTCCGGCCAGTTTCCGGGCCTGGAGAAGCATTGCGGAGGTCAAATCGAGCCCCATCACACTGTGACCCGCTTCCGCAAAGGCAAATGCCGTGAAACCGGTGCCGGTGGCCACATCCAGGACGCTGACGCCGGCCGGCAGCGAAGCGAATTGCACCAGGTCGGCCAGGTTCCGGGCATCACTGTGGACAGAGCTCCGCGCATATTTTCCCGCCTGGCGGGTATACTGGTCCACCACGCTTCTGCGCGGCGTCCGGTCTTTTTCCTGCTCACTATTCATGTGTTGTATAATAATTAAAGGAGAGTCGAAATCCAAGACGAATTTTATCTTTTCCCCGGAGATGGTAAAAGGTGTGCCGCCGCATATATAATGGAAAAAAGCCCTGCTCGACCCCGATAAAGTATCGTTAGAACAAGAAATGCTTGACTTCACTTTTAAATTCAGTATCTTATATGGTTTATAAGAAACTGCTGCATATTCTCGGAAAAGCTCCCCCTGTAGATTTTTCTACTACGATTTTATCAATAGTATGATGAGGTATTAAAGTAATGAAAGTTTTAAAACTCGGTCTGCCCAAAGGAAGCCTCCAGGAAGCCACCTTCCGGCTGTTGGGGAAGGCGGGATTCAGTATACAGATCAACGAGAGGTCATATTTCCCGCACATAGACGACGAGGAAATAGAGTGCATG
>JAUXIQ010000179.1 GCA_030620925.1 Nitrospinota bacterium | reverse complement strand
TGCCGCCGGTGATAAATTTGGACTTGAGTCCGGCGTTAAAATTAAATTCATTGTTGACGGCCTCGATTGAGAATACACTGCTCCCCGAGGGCTTTACGTTCCGTTCGGCGTCGACGCCGCCAAATATCACGGGGTGGAACTCCGATTTAGCCCTTGCTAATACCGTTTCGGCAATCTGAGGGTTATATTTTTCCGCCTCTATTTCCAAATTGTTAAGAAGCGAAATACCGACGGCCTCTTTAAGCCCCAGTTTGAGTATTTTCTCCCCCTGGCCCGACGAACTGGAAGGGAGTTTGATGCCCGATTCCCGGGCGAGGGGAGGCCGTGCCCATATCCCCACAATTAAAACGGTCAGAAAAGCGATAAGAATACGACTTTTTATTTTTCTTCCAGCTATTGTTTCTCTTATAATGCTCATGGTCATTACACCTACGATTTCTTTAGCCTTCATTCCTTTCACATTGGAATTATCGGCATTAACTTAAATATCATTAGACCTCGCCAGATTTGTACCTTGAAAATTAAGTAAAGTTTTTTAAGTCAGGTTTAAAATCCATTAAAAACGAAATTATCATCCCCTACCTTTACTGTCAAGGCTTTTTATTCATCATGTTACTAAAGTAGTTGATTAAAGTATAATAGGAAATGTCCGATATTGAGGTGGCGAGAAACTATTTTATGTGCCCTTCCACCCATTTGTAAAGTGGATGGATACCTTCCGTAACTTGCTTAACTTGCAGTATAGATTTAGTTTTACATAGACAACACTGTAGTGCTATATATTAAGATTCGAAATTTAAGTTTCCTGTCTGCTGCAAAATAAGAGGGATTCAGTGAAAATAAATTTGATTATCGGTGCCATTATAAGCGCGCTCGCCATATATTACCTGGCCACAAAGATAGACGCCTCTGAATTGATAGCAACCTTCAAGACAATCAATCTGCTATACATCATACCAATAGTGTTGATCAACTTCGCGGCTATATGGGTCAGGTCTCTGCGCTGGAAATATCTACTGGGGTCGGTGGGTGAGGTTCGTATGAAAAACCTGTTTTATGCAATTCTGGCCGGCTATATGGTAAATATGCTCCTCCCGGGGCGCCTGGGCGAATTCCTCAGGGCACACGTTGTTGGAGAGCGGGAAAGAATAAACAAGCTGAGCTCTTTCGCTACCATAGTGGTTGAGCGCCTGGTGGACTGTTTCAGCGTGGTGGCCATTTTGCTGGGGGTGGTCATTGTTTTCCTTCTGGGCTATGCAGATGAGATGGGCGCTATAGTGCCCCGCCTGAAATACTACGGATTGGTGGCGGCGGCGATACTGATAGGTTTTCTCATACTGCTGTTGTTATTCCAGAAGAAGAGGGATTGGGCCCTGAAATTTATCGCTCCCCTGATCCGAATCCTTCCTAAGGGCGCGGGCCAACGCTTTGAGGGTATGGTAGACTCATTCATAGACGGGCTGGATTCTCTTAAGATGGGCAAGAACCTGGCCCTTGTCATACTAATATCCGTTCCCGTATGGTTAATCTCGGTGGTAAGCAATTACCTGATCATCAAAGCCTTCGGTCTTTCACTGCCCATATACGGCTACTTTTTCCTGATCGTCACTCAGGCTCTGGGTGTGATAATTCCAACACCGGGATACATAGGCACTTACCACCTGACCACCCGTTCAGGCCTGGTCTGGCTGGGGGTGGCGGAAGCGAAAGCCCAGAGCATAGCGATAGTGGCCCATGCTTCCTTTTTCATTCCTCTCGTAGTGGGTGGCCTGATCTATTGGTGGATCGGCGGGTTGTCTCTTAAAGAGATCAGCAAAAACAGCCCGTTGGAGCCAACCCCGTGAGCTCGGTAGCCAGGGCTGGTGCAGTTGTGCAAGTATATTTCGACAACGCCTCTACCTCCTATCCAAAACCGGAAGAAGTGTACAGGGCGACGCTCGGGGCCCTGGAGAACCTGGGGGGAAACCCCGGCCGTGCCGGTCACAGAAAGTCCCTGGAAGCAGCCCGGGCCGTTCTCGAAGCCCGAGAGACAGTGGCCCGACTGTTTAACATAGAAGACACTTCCCGACTCATTTTCACACTCAACGCCACTACAGCCCTCAATATGGCGCTCAAAGGCCTTCTTTCGGCGGGCGACCATCTGGTCACCACCAGCATGGAACATAATTCCCTGATGCGGCCCATCCACGGACTGGAGCAAAACGGCGTGGAGGTGGAGGTGGTGCAATGCGATATCGAAGGACGGCTCGATCCGGGAGCACTGATCAATGCACTAAAGCCCCGTACCAGGTTGATAGCCGTCATACACGCTTCTAACGTTGTGGGAACCATCAACCCCATAGCAGAAATCGGAAAACATGCCAGAACCAGAGGAATACCTCTGCTGGTGGATGCCGCTCAGACAGCCGGTTCACTGCCCATTGACGTGGAGGCGGATTGCGTGGACCTTCTGGCTTGCTCAGGCCATAAGGGTCTTCTCGGGCCCCAGGGAACCGGGCTGCTCTACATCAAGGAAGGAATAGAGCTCGAACCCCTCATCGAAGGGGGAACGGGAAGCAGCAGCGAAGACCTGGCCCAGCCCTCACTTTTCCCCGACAGATACGAGAGCGGCACGTTGAACACCCCCGGAGTCGTGGGCCTCGGAGCCGGAGTCAAATATATTCTGGAAGCGGGTCTTGAAAAGATAAGGGGGCGTGAAGTGAAGCTTACCACCCTACTGCTGGAAGGGTTGAACGCTATAGAGGGGGTGGAGGTCTACGGCCCCCCGAAAGCCGAGGAGAGGATGCCCGTGGTCTCATTCACCGCCAAGGGGATGGACCCCGCCTCGATCGGCCAGAGGCTGGATGACGAATTCGGGATAATGACCAGGGTGGGGCTCCACTGTTCACCGGCGGCGCACAAAACCATAGGCACTTTTCCAGAGGGTACGGTGCGTGTCAGCATGGGTTATTTCAACACCGGAGACGAAGTGGAATATTTCCTGGATAGTCTGGACAGCATGTTGAAGCGTTAACCTTCCATAATACGCCATAGAATCAACCGCCCTCGAACACATGAACAAAGTGGGAGGAGGCTTTGACTGCCGCAAGCGCAGAGATAATAGTCGTTTTCAGGACCACTCACGAGACGTTGACCGCCGAAAAGGGTTTGAAAGGGGCCAGAATCCGCACCCGGACCATGGTCAAACCCAGAAGCATATCTTCAGAATGCGCCCTGGCCCTTTCTTTCAATGAAGAAGACAGGGAGCGGGTTCGCGGGTTATGCGAGGAGAAGGGCTGGCTTCCCGTAGGGTACTACTCTCTCTCTGAGGACGGGTCGTGGACGGCATTGGAGGAAGACTGACCGCTTCTTTTTTCCGCCCTCACCAGTTTTCTTATCAGAGCCCTTTCGCTCAGTTTGTATTTGAAAGCGTCCTCTCCTTCGATCCTAACCACCGGTATCTTTTCTTTGTATCGCTGATAGAGACGGGAATTTGACCTGATGTCCACTTCCCGAAAGTCAAAGGGGTGAACTCGCCGGGTGGACAGTATTATCTCTTTCGCCTTCTCGCACAGGGAACACTCATCTTTGGTCATAAGCTCTACCAGCAGCACAACCAGTCTCCTCCTGTTTATAGTAGCCTATCAGCACTTTTCCCGCGGCGTGTAAGACAAAATATTATCATAAACCGTTGCCGCGGGAAACGATTAGAAGTTGTCAAATCCGCCGGCGGGTCAATATAATGCTGAAGTCCGAAGTAGGCGATATTTTGTTCTCTCCATTCTATTCTATAACGGGCCGGGCGTAACCCATGGAACAAGCCCTTGAAGGCAGTGAAGAAACCAAGATAACCCGCCGTCAATGGATGGTGGTAATAGCCACCATAATCGGCTCCATAACCGTGTGGGTGGATAATTCCGCGGTGGCCATCATCCTGCCCAAGATAATGTCCGGCTTCGGGCTCAATGTTACCCAAGGGAGTTGGGTGGTCAACTCCGCCCTGCTTGCCGTTTCTGTGATGATCCCCGCCAGCGGCTGGCTGGGAAACACCTTCGGCAGGAATAATATATATATCTGGAGCCTGGGTGCGTTCATGGTGGCTCTCGTCCTGTGCGGTCTGGCCTGGAGCGCAGGGTCTCTCATCTTTTTCAGGGTATTGGTGGGCATCACTTCGGGTGTAGTAATGCCCACCTCGCACGCCATCATCTTCGAACCTTTCCCGCCGGAGAAACGGGGCCTGGCCATCGGCATCTACTCTTTCGGCTCCTCCTCGGGCATCGCGTTCGCCACCGTCCTCCTGGGAATGTTCGCCGAACAATTCGCCTGGCGCGCCTTCTTCTTCTTCAACGTGCCCATGGCCCTGTTCAGCTTCATAGGCGCCTTCCTCCTCCTGCCCAGGCAGAAAAGGAAACCAACGGTGCAGCTCGATGTGCTGGGTACTTCGCTGATGACCGTCTTCTTGTTGAGCCTGCTCCTGGCCCTCACTCAAGGGAGACGCTACGGATGGCACTCGGACTACATCCTGACCCTGTTCTTAGTGTTCGCAGTCTCCGTGGTATCGTTCGTAGTCGTGGAGCTGACCAAGAAAAACCCCTTCATCGAGCTGAGGCTTTACAGGAGCTTTATCTACGTCCTGGCTACCATAGTGGCATCGGCTTACGGGGTCATCCTCATAGGAACGTCTTTTCTGGTCCCCCTGTTCGTTCAAACCGTCCTGGGCTACAACGTGTTTCGGACATCGTTGCTCACCCTCCCTTCCATGCTGGTGGGAGCGGTGACACTGCTGGTCGCGGGATGGATGGCGGACAAGGTGCCCGCCAAGATACCCATCACCCTGGGGTTGGGGTTTTACATAGTGAGCATGTACTCCCTGGCCCAGTTGAACTATCAGACCAGCTTCCAGGCGATAGTAGGTATGGTAATATTAAGGGAGGTAGGCGGCGGGCTGCTCTTCGCCCCCCTTATCAGGGCCAGCCTCAGCGCACTGCCCCTGAACCAGGTGGGTATGGGCTCAGGCCTGATAAACCTCAACCGGCAAATAGGAGGAATGGTGGGCATAGCCTTTTTCGGAACATTCCTGGATAGCCGGGAAGTCTTTTATAGGCAGATGTTCGGCCAGAGCCAGGCGGAGGCGCCGTTCG
>JAUXIQ010000156.1 GCA_030620925.1 Nitrospinota bacterium | reverse complement strand
CGCTCCTCCTGCGCCTCTGCGGAAAGGATGATAAAAACCAGCAGAAAAAGCAAAACCACAGCCGCCCACCGCGCCAGCAATCTTGGGAAAATGGTTTTATCATTCATTATCGACCCCCAGGGAAAGCCTAACGTTTTATACCTCACAGTATATGTATATATATATCGGCATCTACCCGTAATTAATCAATTTCTTAGCGAAAAAACGGGTCTCATTGACTATGAGATAATCGGAGCTGAATCGAACGGCGGGAAGCAGGAGACGGTCAGGCCCGGGCGATTTTCCCCCTTTTATTTCGCAGGTAGTCCACGAAGATATACTCGCCGATCTTATCCGGCGAGGTGAAGAAAGCCCGGCCGCGGTTGATGCGGGTTATCTGGTCGACGAATTTCTCCAGAAAATAGTCGCGGTTGAGCATAAAGGTATTGATGGTAATCCCCCGGCGGGTGCAGCGCTCGACCTCTTTCAGCGTTTCCCGTATGGTCTGCCTGCTGGGTGGATATTGGAGGTAGAGCCGCCCCTCCTGGCTGTGTGCGGTCGGTTCTCCGTCGGTTATCATGATGATCTGCTTGTTGGGACAATTTTCCCTTGCCAGCAGCCTTGCCGAACAGAGCAGCCCCTGCTGGATGTTGGTGAATGATTCGGGGACGTTCGAATACTGCCCGTCTATATCCCGGTGGTCTATTTCCAGGTTAAGATAGCCCCATTGCATGCTTACGAGGTCCACAGGCATGTAGGGGTTATAGCCGAACGGTTTTGGGTTGATGAAGGGCAGCTCTTCTTTTTTTATCTCCCGGGCGTGGGTGTAAAAACCGACTATATAAAGCGTATCCCTGGGGAATTGAGTGCGTATCAAGCTTTCCATTGCGATGGCTACTTTCTTGGCCGCTGAGAACCTGTCGAAAGTCTCCATCGAGCCGCTCATGTCTATCATGATAACCGTGCTGGTGTGAGAGAGATACTCGTTCCTGTAAACCTCGAAATCCTCAGGCTTCACCTGTATATCTCCCGAACAGCCCCCATCCCTGATCATGGCGTTCATGAGGGTTCTGCCCACGTTAACCGAAAAATGGTCTCCGAACTCGTATTCCTTGGTCTCCTCGATGGGGTTTCCCCCCTTACCGGCGAAACCGACGGCATGTTCACCCGTGTGGCTCCTCTTGAGGGAAGCGAAAATATCCCCCATGGCCTTGAGCCCTATCTTCTTGATGCCCTTGGGGGTGAGGCGCAACTCGTCTCCGCTTTTTCTGATATAACCGGCCTCCTCCAGAAGATCCACCACGCCCTTTAGCTTTTTTAACTCACGAAGCGATTCCTCGCCCAGCAGTTCCCGCAACTTCTCTTCATCGACATCCTCCGTCCTTCCCGAGCGCCAGGCCTGCTGCAGAGACCTTTCCAACCCTTCCATCTCCTGAAACTTTTCCATAAGCTTCAGGGCCTCATCCAGGCTCAGCTCCTCTTCACCCTTGAAAGGGTACCTGCTCACCAACTGCGCAAAACCAGGCTCCGACCTGAGGTGTTCCGTTAAGTCCTGAAGCTCTCCTCTGAAGTCTTCATCGAAGATGCTGCTCTGAAGCATACGGCTGAGCTCATTTTTCATGTCGTGAGACATGCTTTCCACGAGAGAGGCCATGCGGCCCATGTTGCGCTGCATGCTGTCTATTAACTGTTCAAAATCCTCGATGTCGGGATTACCGAGGTGGCCGCCATGCTTATCCATAAATTCCTTAAGGTCGGGTTTTCCCCCCCGGGCTCTTTCCTCGAACATTTTGTTAAGATCACGCAGCATATCCTTAAGCTGCCGGGCCTTCTCCCAGGTCATCTCCTCAAACTGCGTCTTCATGTTCTGAAAGAATGTATCCAGGGCCTTCTGCTGGAGCATCTCCAGGAGGCGGCGGAACTCTTCACCCGCCTCCCGATCAACGAAATCGTAACCGCGCAGCGCCTCGATGCGCCGGCCCACATCTTCGGGGAGACTATCCAGGTAGTCCAGCTTGTTCTGCGCCCGGGTGGAAGTATCGGAAGAGCGGTCGCCTTCAGGGCCGTCTCGGTTCAGCCCCTCCTCCAGCGTGTTGCGCTCCTTCTCAATGATATTTTCCAACTTGTCTTTCAGCTCGCGGAGGGAGGTGTCGAGGTTATAACGCTCCATATCCCGCTTCTTCAAGCGGCGAAGTTTCTCAAGAAGAGATTGAATTCCTTTTATGCTTTCTCCACCGGGGTCTTGCATCCCTTTCTGAAGAATCGAGCGAAGGGCCCTCATGAGGTCTCCGCCCTGTATCAGGCCGTCAGCCATACTATCCATTACGCTGCGAGGGTCCAACCGGGGGAGTCTCTGAGAGCCGTCCCAGTGGGAATATCTGTACCACATTAAAATGCACCCCCGTAGAAAAGGTTCACTGCTATTTGGGGAAGGTAACCGTACTCCGGAATTCCCTCTCATCGCCGTCCATAAAAAAACGTTTAAACTCTGACAGGTAATCCTCATGCACCCGCCCGGTGTCTTCCAGCCTGTCGTAGACTTCCAGCGGGTCTCTGGCGATCCACTCGGTGAGGGTCTTGGTGGAAGTGAAAAGTTTATTCATCTTGCTCCTCACCAGCCCGGGCAGGAAAGGTTGGAGAATCTTGGTAATCGTCGAAAAAAAGAAGCCGTCCACCTCGATGTAGCCGTATACCTCGTTCAGCATAACGGGAGGATTATGGTTTTCGACGGGATGATACAAGAATACCAATACGGCCTTTCCGTCCACCCGGGGCATCAGCCTGCCATCGTAAAAACCACTGCCATAATAGATACGTTTGCCGGGTTCCTTGTATATCAGCTCGAAGCGAGCGAAAACACCTTTGGGGTCTACCCAGCTATATTTATCGGGACTCAATTCGTAAATATTGTATCGTGCCAGCTCAAGCTCTTTCAGCAAAATCGACGATAAGGACAGTCTGTCGAATAGATACTCATAAAGGTAGGGGTCGCCCTCCGCTAAAGTATTGCCTATCTCCATATATAAAGTAGGATGATCGGCTATTTTCCGCAACATTTCGCTTACATCCGGAGATAGCTTTTCCAACTCCAATTGGGGATGCCCTTCGGGCGGAGAGCCGAAGGAGACTTCTATTTCAAAATTATCCTCCCCCATCGCCCCGGAGGCCGATATGAGGGTCAAAAATGCCAGGGCCGGGATAATGCTCCTGCTGATTTTTTTCAGAGCCGTTCTTTTGCCCTTTGTCATGGTAATCATCCAGGTTCCCCCCAATAGAACCCAAATATAAAATTCATGCGTATTCCCGGGTTAGCACCGTGCTTATCTTCTATTCTATACTATAACTCAAATCTATAACTCAAATCTCAAAAAATCTATTTAGATAATCGTCTCATTTTCCAGGGTTACTCAAGCAAATAAATATTTTTTCGAGAAATAACAATAGTTTAAATACGGTTCCCCTGACGGGCCGGGAAACGGATGAACCTCTATCTCAAAGAGGAATGAAGGTAAAATATAAATAAAGTGTCTATTTTATTCTCTATCCTCTCTGCGGACATACCATCCGAATCGACTCATCCGCCGAAAATGTCTCCGACTCCCGGGAAGCGACGAAAACCCTCCGCCCTGAAAACATTTGACAGCACCAGACCAGTCAACTAAACTCCCCCTCAAGAATAATCGAACCGATAGCCGTGAGGACCACGGCTCATTATAACCGTTTTCGCCCATTGGGGGAGGGATTGTCATGTGGAAAGAAGGTGTAAAATGCGCCGTCGCATTGGGTTTTGATATTGACGCCGAGACGCTCTGGCTGGGCCCCTTCAAGCAGGATACGCCGGCCCACCTGGCCCGCGGCGCTTACGGCCCCCAGGTGGGTATGCCCCGCATCGTGGACATGCTGGACAGGTACCATATCAAGGCCACTTTCTTCATACCCGGCTGGACGGCGGAACATTACCCCCACATAGTCGAAGAGCTTCACGCCAAAGGCCACGAGATCGGGCACCACGGCTACCTCCACGAGAACGTCTCCCGCCGCACCAAAGAACAGGAAGAAGAGATAATGCAGCGAGGCCTGGAAATCCTGCAGGGCATCACCGGGGAAAAGCCCGTGGGTTATCGCTCCCCCGCAGGCGGTTACAGCCCCCATACCCTTCAGTTCCTCCTCGATTACGGCTTCACCTACGACAGCAGCCTGGTAGGGAGAGATGAGCCCTACTACCTGGAGGTGGAAGGCAGGGAAGAAAAAGTGCTGGAGCTCCCCTTTAGCTGGGAGCTGGACGACGCGCCCCATTTCCTGTTCAGCTTCGTGCCCTACCACACCGGTTTGTCCGCCCCCTCCAAAGTGCTGGAAATCTGGAGAGATGAGTTCGACTGGTGTTACCGCGAAGGAGGCTATTACAACCTGGTCTGCCACCCCCAGATCATCGGCAGGCGGCATCGCATGAAAATGATGGACGACCTCATTCAGCATATACGGGGCAACGCCGACGTATGGTTCGCCACTCACCGGGAGATAGCAGAACACTGGCTGGAACATCACCCCGCTTGATCCGCCCCCGGTTCCTCCTGAAAACGGCGTCCGGAGATATTTAAAGGAGCTGTGAGGAATAATTTTAAAATTCCTGTCCCGGAACTCCAACGAAACATCCCTGAATAGAAAGGCGAAAAAAAGGAGCAGGCCATGGAATACGAAAACATCATCTATGATCGCCAGGACGGCGTCACCACCATAACCCTCAACCGGCCCCGATACAGAAACTCGCTGGACATGAATACCGCCGGTGAGCTTCGCCGGGCCTTCGATGAGGCCAACAAGGACCCCGATACCCGCTGCGTGGTGCTCACCGGCGAGGGCACGTCGTTCGCCTCAGGGGGAGACCTCAAGTTTCTCCTCCAGGCCGCCGAACTCAACCCACTGGAAGTCAAGGACACCGTATACAGCAATTTCCAGGGCATCGCCAGGGGTCTGATGGACATCGAGAAACCGACCATCGCCGCCGTGAACGGCTACGCGGTGGGCGCCGGGTTCGACATGTGCCTGGCCTGCGACATCCGCATCGCATCCGATAAGGCCCAATTCTGCGAAGCTTTCGTTCGCCTGGGAGCCATTCCCGGCATGTGCGGCATGTATCTGCTCCCCCACATAATCGGCCTGGGCCGGGCGCTGGAAATGGCTTACACCGCCGATATGGTCTCCGCCCAGGAGGCGGAGCGGATGGGGCTGGCCAATAAGGTCGTCCCCCACGACGAGCTGCTCACCTACACCAGGGAATACGCCGAACGTCTGGCAAACGGCCCCACCAAAGCGCTGGGTATGATAAAGGTCGGTATGCGCAGGGCGCTGGCTTCCGGTATGCTCGATGAGCTGGAGTTCGCCGCCTATGCGCAGGGGGCCTGTTTCAAGACGGAGGACTTTCAGGAAGGCATCCGCGCCGCCGTGGAAAAGCGACCGCCGGTCTTTAAAGGCAAGTAGATTCATCGTGCTGTTGGGGCTCCGCACCCGATCCCGCGGAACGCGGGATGCTGTTGGGTCTCCGCACCCGACAGGTCAGGTATCTGCCAGGTTCGGAGACCTGGCAGCACAGGTAGGGCAGGTCACTCTGCGAATGGGCAGGGTGTAATTTTGTCCTCATCCCACCTGAATGAAT
>JAUXIQ010000365.1 GCA_030620925.1 Nitrospinota bacterium | reverse complement strand
TCCCCAGGTAGGTCTCTGAAAACCCGCAGTGCAGGGAAGCTTCCCCCTGGTTCATCCCTAATTTATTCCTGGCCTCAATTATCAATTCGGCTAACTTGTCCTGGTCCAAAACAACACCCGTTTCTAAGCCTCAATTCATATCGTGTGTGAAATGTTCCCCAAATATTACTGATGTTATTATTAATAACGTTAGTTTTATATTTTGTCAACACTTAATTTAATTTTTTCAAAAAAAGTTCGGCCCTCCCTTGAAAATCCCTTAAATAGTTTATTATAAACGATTTTTAGAAAACTTACTCCTGATACGAATAAAAAGCGAAAAAGTTTGACAATCATAACGTATGTTATTATATTGACGTTTAATGACATACATCAGTTATATTTGGCGGAACCCACAATTCTTTTTCGCTGGTGGAGGGATAAAAGATGCAAGAGATCGCCGAAATCCGACAGAACGCTATATCTCTGATCCGAAAGATGTTCGACATGCCTGTGGAGTTGGGCACTGAGGAGTGCGTGGAACATCTCAAGGCCAATCCGGCCTGCAACAATTGTTTCAGCTATACCGGGTGTTGCCTCGTTCTTACAATTCTCAATTGGGTTGCAGAGACTTATCCCGACGATTACCACAAGGAAGGCCTGCGAAACTACATCAAAGGCCTCAGCGACGGGTACTTTTTTGGAACCACCGGTGTCCCCCGCACCATAACGGATGAAACCCTTTCGTAAAGGTCTTCCCTTGAAGAAATAGGTGAAACTCTATACCTTCAGTGCAAAGTAAAATAAAAAGTGGCGCCGCGTCCTATATCGCTCTCGGCCCAAATGCGGCCCCCGTGGCGTTGGATAATTCGCCGCACGGTGGCGAGTCCGATACCCGTTCCCGGAAACTCGTCTACGGTGTGCAAGCGTTGGAAGGCGCCGAACAGTTTATCGGAATAGGCCATATCAAAACCAGCGCCGTTATCGCGTATGAAATATATGGGACTGCCATTTTCCGTCATTGACCCAAATTCTATCTTTGGGCGGGGATGTTTGCCGGTAAACTTCCAGGAGTCATCCAACAGGTTCTCGAGCACCACCCGAATCAGCAGCACATCCCCTTTTACAGCAATCCCCTCCTGAATGGCGAACTCAATCTTACGGTCGGGTTCTCCGCTCAATAGTTTTACAGATATATCCCGGACCAGGGCGCTCATATCGACCTCCTGGCTATTCATCTCACTTCGCGTAATCCGCGATAATTTCAATAATCCCTCAATGAGGTGTGCCATCCGCTGGCTGCTCCTCCAAACACGATGTAAGTAATCCTTCCCCTGTCTATCCAGCTTGTCCTCGTAATCCTCCAATATGGCCAGGCTAAAGTATTGATTATGAAGGGCATATCGCCTATAAAGAGAGAATTATTGTAAACAAAAATATACTTAGGAAAGCGAAATTATGGAAAATGTTCCATAGAAATCAATGGGTTAGAGCTTCTTTATTGAATATTTAACACTTCTTTACAGTTTTTACACCCCACACCCTCTATGGCCCGAAGGCAGGACTATTCATGCGACCATCACAGGGAAGAGGACTCACTGAATATGCATCTGTCAAGCGAGAGTGTTTTCGCAAAATGTCGCAGTTTTATCGTATGGTTCAAGCCCTATCCACAGGCGGACGGCGCTGCAGCCAGGGCGCAGCCTCCTCAAACGCCGCTGCGGCGCGGAGGACTGTGACATCATCGTGCCTCCTCCCTATTATCTGCAGCCCTATGGGAAGCCCGTCCTCGGTCCAGCCTGCGGGCACGTTTGCCGCAGGTTGGCCTGTAAAGTTAAAGGGGAAGGTGAAGTTGAGCCAGCCGGTTGGCGAGACGCTCACACCGTCTATTTCCCTGGGGCCCATGTTTTCCACTTCGAAAGGGGGCACGGCGATTGTAGGAGTCAGGAGCAGGTCGTATTTCTGGAAAAAGGGCAGTATGCTGTGCCAGAAGTCGGAGCGCTGGAGGTTGGCCTTCTGCAAGTCCACCGCCGAATACTTCTGCCCCCGCTGAATGAACATTAACAGCATGGGGTCCATCTTCTCCCCCCATTCATCCACCTTGTCCATCAGTTTGGCCGATGTGTCCGAGGATACCATGATTCCAAACGCGCGCTCAGGGTTCTCAATATCGGGATCGGCCTCTTCCAGCTCACAGCCCAAACCGCTGAACACCTTTACCGCACTGGAAGTCACCTCGCGCACAACGCTATCGACAGGCGCATAACCCAGGTCCTGGCTCCAGGCTACCCTGAGCCCTTTAATTCCCCCTCCTGTCTCCTCAAGATAAGAGAGCTGTTCACGGGGGAGGGAATGTCTGTCCCCGTCGTGTGGTCCTGCGATAACGTCCAGCATGAGGGCGGAGTCACGCACGGTGCGGGTCATGGGTCCGGTATGGCCCAGGGTCTCCCAGCTGGGAAACCCCGGATACTGGGGCACTCGCCCGAAAGAGGGTTTGTGTCCGAATATTCCCGAAAAGCTGGCCGGGATGCGTATGGAACCTCCGCCGTCGCCCCCTACTGCCAGCGGCCCCAGCCCCGCCGCCACGGCCGCGCCTGCTCCCCCGCTGGAGCCGCCGGGGGTTTTGGATAAATCCCAGGGATTTCTGGTTATACCGAAAAGTGGATTATCCGTAACGCCCTTCCAGCCGAACTCTGGTGTGTTGGTCTTACCCACTACGATGGCCCCGGCGGCTTTGAGGCGCTCCACCACGATAGCATCCGCATCGGGAATGAAGTCCTCGTAAATCCTGGAACCGCCCGTGGTACGCACCCCTTTGGTAAAAGTCAGGTCTTTTATGGAAACAGGCACACCGTGAAGAGGGCCCAACTTTTCCCCTTTTGCCACCGCTTCTTCAGCCCTACCGGCCTCTTCCATTGCCTGTTCGGGGAGGAGGGTGCAGTAGGCATTTATTTTTGGATTCACAGTTTCGAGGCGGGAGAAAAGCGCCTCCATCACCTCTACCGGTGAAATTTTCTTCTCTCTTATTAGGACGGCGAGCTCCGTGGCCGGTGTATAGCAAAGGTCCATAGCGTCCATTATCCACCTCTCTGATCGATTTAAACC
>JAUXIQ010000013.1 GCA_030620925.1 Nitrospinota bacterium | reverse complement strand
GAGAGGGTGAATTTGAAAGCGCAAAAGAAAGCGGGTTTGCCAGGGCAGCGAGATTCTTCACTCCGTGCCGCTAAGCGGGACTTCGTTCAGAATGACACGATACGGCGCTGTGCGTAGGGGCAGGTCTTGTGCCTGCCCAGGGCGACTCAAAATAAATGTAAACCATGAGTTGCTCTTTGTCGAATTAGTGTAAAAGGTGGTTAAAATACAACCAAATAAGCAAATAGAAGTCTTGTTATAGACGAGGGGGTTAAAAAATGAAGAAATGGGCTGTATTATTTTCCGTCGTTCCTTTATTGTTTCTTTTTACAATCGCGTCTGTTGTTCCGGCAAGCGCAGGTGGTTGGACGGGTAACGCCAACATTTTTGTTGGGGGCAAGCTCCTTAAGGAAGCTGATTGGTTGGGTTCAGACAAGCATTTTGAGTTTGGCGTGGGGGTCGATTTCAGGAAGAAGAGCTGGCCGGTAAGCATCGCCGTGGGCGGTCTATTCAGCCAAGGGGCAGCGTCTATTTTAATTCCCGGGCTTGAAAGCGAAACTTTTGAGTTTGACATCGGTGTTCGCAAGATCGTGAATCTTGGCTCGATACATCCTTTCGTCGGTGGAGGGGTCGCAATCATCGGCGGCGAGCTGGAAATATTCGGGAGCATTGAATCTGATAGCACCGTGGGTTTCTGGTTGAGCGGCGGTGTATACAAGAGGTTATTAGGGAAAACAAACCTGGGGCTTGAGTTGAGATATTCATCTGGCGAAATAACCCTTGCCGGCGTAAATCGTAAAGTAGGCGGAATGCACATCGGGCTGCTGTTAGGAGGCCATTTTTAAAAGGAAATCATACGGTTCGAGCGTCTTGCGGGGGCGGGAGATGAAACTTCTCGTCTTCGCAATTTGTTTACCGATACTTCTTCCCGCCATCGCTTACCCTTGCAAGGCGGATCAGATGACGCCATCGGTCCGCATAACTTCTATCTGTTCTTCGCTGTAATCGAGAATCCCGCGCAATATTTCTTCGGTGTGCTGCCCTATGTTAGGAGGTGGATTGTAAGAGGGCGAGGTGTCGCTCATCTTTAAGGGGTTGGCGGGGACTTTCATCTTCCCTCCCTTGGCGTGCTCCATCTCCACCACCATCTCCCTGGCCAGCACCTGGGGGTCTTCCAGCGCCCGGTCTACGGTGTTGATGGGCCCGCAGGGAATACCCGCTTCCACCAGCAGCTCCATCCACTCGGCCATCGTCTTCTGGCTTATGATCGGCGAGACGATGTCCAGCAGTTCCTGCTTGTGCTGGTAGCGGGCGGCCATGTTCTCGAAGCGGGGGTCGTCCGCCAGCTCCGGCCTTCCGATGACTCCGGTGAAGATATCCCAGAACTTGTCCGTTCCGGCCAGTATGTATATATATTCGTCTTTGGCCATGAATATTTGCATGGGTGTCTGGGAAGGATGACCCGACATGGGCACCTTGCCCGGGACCTGACCCCCTATCAGGTAGTTGGCTCCCACGTACGAGAGGAAAGAAATCTGGGTGTCCAGCAGGCTGATGTCTATGAATTGCCCCCGGCCCGTCTTTTCCCTGGCCACTATGGCGCTCAGGATACCGATAACCGAGAACATCCCCGCACCGTGGTCGATGACTGAGAGGCCCGATTTAGCCGGCGGCGAGCCCGGCTCGCCGGTGATGCTCATCATCCCGCCCACGCCCTGCATTATGTAGTCGTAGCCGGGTCGGTTCCGGTAGGGCCCGGTGTTTCCGTAACCGGAAAGGGAGCAGGAGATGATCCGCGGGTTGAGTTTACTCAAGGTTTCGTAGTCGAGCTGGAGACGCTCCATCACGCCGGGGCGGAAATTGTCGAAGACCACGTCGGAGACTTTGACCAGGTCGCAAAAGATGTTGCGGCCCGCTTCCTGCTTCAAATCCAGAACCATGCCTTTCTTGCTCCTGTTCAGGCTGAGGAAGTAAGCGCTGTCCCCGTGGAGGAAATAAGGAGGTATCTTCCTCGTCTGGCAGCCGCCCGGCGGCTCGATCTTTATTATCTCGGCTCCTAAGTCTCCCATCAGCATCGCCCCGTAAGGCCCTGCCAGGGTTTGAGTCAAATCCAATATACGTATTCCCGATAATGCGCTTTCCAAGGGAGCCCCTCCCATACTTTTGATTTTATTATTGAGGATTTAAGCCACACTCACGTCTGAGTCTATTACTTGCCGCCTATACAACGGACGGGTAATACTCTTTGTTTTAAAATACTTATCACCTGCCACGGTTGTTTTCAGGGGAGCCATTTTTGTTTGATTTATCATAAGTTGTATGTTATAAAAATTAGTGAACCGATTTTCGGCCTGGTGAAATTCTCCCCTGCCACTTCAACAATTCACCTTTTCTTTACAGGTACCATATTCCCGAGAATAATAAAATAGACGCCAAGCGCGAAACTCCGCCGACCTTGATTTTTAGTCGGTTTCGAGATAAGAATTATAGTGAAAACTCTGTTTACTAACAAGATATAGTTGTTAATTTTTTTTGTGCTCACGCCTCTCGGCCCGCGATATTTCGATCTAAATATAGCACTCCGGAGAAGGGTCAATGCTTTTCCATTTTTCAACAGCTCTGATTTTCGCCCTGGTGGGCATCGCTTTTGCGGCGGTGGTGCTGGCAGTATCACGACTGGTTCGCCCGGAGGTGGAAGAGGTGGACAAGCTCACCACCTACGAGTGCGGAGAACGTCCGGTAGGCAGCTCCTGGATAAACTTCAATATACGGTTCTACGTTGTGGCCCTGGTCTTTCTCAATTTTGACGTGGAGGCGGTCCTCATCTATCCCGTGGCCACTGTATTCAGAGGCTGGGTGATCTCCGGCAGGGGATTGCTGGCCTTCGTGGAAATCATAATCTTCGTAGCCATATTACTGGTGGCTCTTGCCTACGTGTGGGCGAAGGGAGACCTGGAGTGGATTAAAAAGATAGTGGAGGAAGAAGAGTAGATGCGCAAAATGATCAACGAGATGCCGGGCAACGTCCTTTTTACTACTGTGGACCAGTTCCTTAACTGGGGACGCTTCTCTTCGCTCTGGTATCTCCTCTTCGCCCTGGCCTGTTGCGGAATAGAGCTGATGCAGGCGGGGGGACCGAGGACCGACCTGGACAGGTTCGGCGCCATGTTCCGGGCCACTCCCCGGCAGTCCGACCTGATGATAGTTGCGGGCACGCTCACTTATAAGATGGCTTCCCGACTAAAGCTCCTCTACCATCAGATGCCGGAGCCCAAGTATGTCATCTCCATGGGGAGCTGCGCCAACTGCGGCGGGCTCTTCCAGTTAGGGTATTCCGTGGTTGAGGGCGTGGACCTGATCATACCGGTGGATGTATACGTGCCCGGCTGTCCGCCCCGCCCTGAGGCGCTGGCCGAGGGAATAATTAAGCTGCAGGAGCTTATAAAAAAGGAAAAATATCTGGTCAAGGACAATTAATAATATTGAGACGTTGAAAGGAACATGGAACCGGCAGCCATACACGAAGAGTTGAAATCCCGCTTCGGGGATGCGGTGATGGAATTCAGGGAGGGGAATGGAGACCCCTTCATCGTAGTCAACGGCTCGCATCTGCTGGAGATCGCAGCTTACCTCAAGGAAGCTCAAGGGCTGCACTTCGATTCGCTAATGTGTCTGAGCTCAGTGGACTACGGCGAAAACTATGCCGTGGTCTACCATCTTTATTCCATGCAGCACAAGCGGCGTGTAGTGCTTAAAGTATACGTGGAAAAGGCCGACCCCCGCATCACTTCAGTGCAATCGGTCTGGAAGGCCGCCAACTGGCATGAGAGAGAAGCTTACGATCTCATGGGAATCCGCTTTGAAGGCCACCCCGACCTGAGCAGAATCTTATTACCCGAAGATTGGCCGGGCCATCCCCTGCGTAAAGACTATGTCTTCCCTGAAGAATACGACGGCATTCCCTGCCACAGGGAATAGGGGAAGATTTCTGAATTGGTGATAGAGAGATGCCTGAGTTCCGCACGGAAGAAATGGTCCTCAACATGGGGCCGCAGCATCCCAGCACCCACGGTGTCATGCGATTCGTAGTGCACACCGATGGCGAGGTGATGCGCGTGGCTAAGCCGGACGTGGGCTATCTCCACCGTAGCATAGAGAAGATAGCGGAAAAGTTGAAGTATCCCCAGTTCATGCCCTTTACGGACAGGATCGATTACCTGGCGGCCATGAACTGCAACATGGGCTACGCCATGACCGTCGAGAAGCTGGCGGGCATAGAAGTCCCCCCGCGGGCGGAGTATATCCGGGTCATCGCATCAGAGTTGAACCGCATCGCCAGCCATCTTATATCGGTTGGAGTAATGGGGCTGGAACTGGGGGCTGTTACGCCTTTCCTCCACGCCATTCGGGAGAGGGAGACCATCAACGACCTGATGGAAGAATTGTGCGGGGCCAGGCTCACTTACAATTACATACGCATCGGCGGCGTGGCCCAGGATTTGCCCGCCGGTTTCGCGGAGAAGACCATCGAGTTTCTTGACCACTTTGTGCCCGCCGTGGACGAGTACAACAGGCTTCTTTCATACAACAAGATTTTCGTCAAGCGGATGGCGGATGTTGCCGTTATTAGTGCAGAGAACGCCGTTGATTATGGACTGGTGGGCCCTAACTTGCGCGCCTCCGGAGTGAAGTGGGATTTGCGCAGGGACGAGCCCTACTCCGTCTACCCTCAGTTCGAGTTCGATATACCCGTGGGAACCGGCGAAAAGGGGCAAGTGGGGGACTGCTACGACCGCTATATGCTGCGCATAAGGGAGATGGTGGAGAGCTCCAGGATAATCAAGCAGTGCCTGGCCGCTGTTCCAGACGGGCCGGTGCAGACAAAGCTCCCCGCCTCGCTCAAAGTCCCCGAAGGGGAAGCTTACGTGAGGACGGAAAGCGTCCGCGGGGAACTGGGATACTATGTCATAAGCGACGGTTCCGATAAGCCTTATCGGCTCAGGATAAGAACCGGCTCATTTTCCGCAATGAGCATCGTTGAGCTTACCAGCCGGGGCTTAATGATAGCGGACCTGGTGGCGCTCATCGGGAGCCTGGACGTGGTGGCCCCCGAAATCGACAGGTAGAAAGCTCTTGGAGCACAAGGACATACAGATAATTGCGATACTTTGCTGATTGGATAATAGAGAACCTGGAATTTACCCGGGCGATACCGTCGGAGTATGTCTACCTCATCATCATGGTGGTGGGGGGGCTGCTCCTGCTCCTTTTCGTGGTCCCGATGGCGGGCGCCCTCACCTTCGTTGAACGCAGGGTGGCGGGCAAGATGCAGTCCCGCATCGGCCCCAACAGGGTCGGGCCTCAGGGTATTTTCCAGTTCGTAGCCGACGGGGTGAAGCTCATTCTCAAGGAAGATATAATACCGACCGCCGCCGATCGCAGGCTGTTCAAGCTGGCTCCCTACATCGTTTTCGTGGGCAGTTTCCTCACCTTCGCTGCGCTCCCTTTCAGCCAGAAACTGATCGCCGCCGATCTCAACATAGGCATACTGTATATATTTGCGGTATCCTCGATGGTGGTTGTGGGTATCATCATGTCCGGCTGGGCTTCCAATAACAATTTGTCTCTGCTGGGCGGGATGAGGTCCGCAGCGCAGATAATCAGCTACGAGGTGCCCCAGATTCTCTCCGTCCTGGCGGTGATTCTACTTACGGGGACACTCGGCATGCAGGGGACAATCAAGGCCCAGGGCTGGGCGCCGCAGCACTGGTTCCTGTTCCATAACCCCTTTGCGTTCATAGCCTTCTTCGTCTTCTTCATCTCCGCCGTGGCGGAATGCAACAGGATTCCCTTCGATATCCCCGAGGCTGAGTCGGAGCTGGTTTCAGGATACAACACGGAATACAGCGGGTTCCGCTTCGGCCTCTTCTTCCTGGCCGAGTTCGCCAACGTATACGTGATAAGCGCGGTGGCGGTTACCCTTTTTCTGGGCGGCTGGAATACGCCCTTTTATCTCCCCACCGGAATCTGGGGATTGCTCCCCTCGGCGGTGAATCTGGCAGGTCTTATAACGTTTCTCATCAAGACTTTCGTGCTGGTTTTCGTTTGTATGTGGCTCAGGTGGACCCTGCCCAGACTCAGGGTAGACCAGCTCATGACCGTGGGCTGGAAATATATGGTGCCCATCGCCTTTTTCAACCTGGTGGGCACGGCGGTCTGGATGCTGGTCTGGGGGGATAAGAGCATAGCAGCTCTTTTAGGCGGTTGAAAAAGAGGAGCGCATGAGACGCTATTTTTTGAACATATGGGAAGCGATTTCCACCATCGCCAAGGGGATGGGGGTGACCCTGGTGCATTTTACCCCGGCCAGGAAATCCATCACCATCCAGTACCCGGACAGGACGCCCGTGCCCGTGGTAGAGACGCTGCCCGAACGCTCCCGGGGGATGCTCACCTTCGATCCCGACGTGTGCGACGCTTGCTCCATGTGCGCTATGACCTGCCCCATAGATTGCATTTCAATCGACAGGGAACGGGTTGAGGGAGCCAAAGGGTTTGTCCTCAAACGGTTTGACATAGATATGGCCAAGTGCATGTATTGCGGTCTGTGCACCGAGGCCTGCCCCGTGAAACCAAAGGGGTTGGAGCACACCCGCGAGTTCGAAGGCGCCACCGACCGTATGGAAGACCTCATCCTGGAGTTCATAGACGAGAAGAAACACCGGGAGTTGGTGGAAAAAGCACTCAAGAAAGCAGAGAAACTGAAAGCGGCGCAAAACGAGGAGTAGATAGCGGATACCATGCAGTCCTTCAATATTGTTGTCTACGTGTTTGCCGCCATCATCGTGGCTTCCGCCGCCCTGGTGGCTTTCTCGCGAAACCTGGTCTATTCGGCGTTTGCCCTGCTGTTCACCTTTTTCGGTGTGGCGGGGATTTACGTCATGTTGAGCGCGGATTTCCTCGCCGCCGTCCAGCTTCTCATATACGTGGGAGGCATTCTGGTGCTCATCATTTTCGCCGTTATGCTTACCCACCGCATATCCGACGTGGAGATTTCCAATCAGTCCCTGCGTCCGGCGCAGGGCGCCCTGATACTCATCGGGATAATGGCCGTCCTGCTGGGGGTCATCTTCAAGACCCAGTGGTCCCTGGAGGGCCAACTGGAGTATCAGGCCACCACCGCCCTCATAGGCGATTTGTTACTCAAGAAATACCTCCTCCCCTTCGAGATAGTATCCGTGCTGCTGCTGGCCGCCCTCATGGGGGCGGCGGTCATCGTGAGGAAGGAGGTAAGGGGTGAACAGAGTGGGGGGAAAAGTTAGATGGTGGGCCTCAATCACTTTCTGGTGCTGAGTGCGATTCTGTTCTCCCTGGGGGTCTACGTTGTGGTTTCCCGGAGGAATGCAGTGGCCATACTCATGGGCGTGGAATTGATCCTCAACTCGGCAAGTATAAACTTCGTGGCTTTCTCGCACTACACCACCTCGTCGATGGGCGGTCAGATGTTCGCCATATTCGTGATCGTATTGGCGGCCGCAGAATCGGTGGTGGCCCTGGCCATAGTGCTTTCCATATATCAGCAGTTCAGGACGATCGACGCCGACGAAGCCAGCACACTCAGAGAGTAGGTTTGCAGGGATATCCCTTTTTACGAGTATCAGGTGTTTCACGAATAACCCTTTCTGATAAGGCGTAGTGAGGCTATAGCGAACGACATTCATAGAGGTTTTTGTGAGGAGTTTGACCCCGCGGGAGGCGGGGTTTTTCCAAAAAGGTTTCCTCGATATAAAAGGACAAAAATCAGTTGGAGCCGTGGGTTAAAGATTACATCTGGGTGATCGTCCTCCTGCCCCTCATAGGTGCGGCGTTTAACGGCCTGGTGGGCTTCAAGCTGGACAAGAAAGTGGTGAGCTGGGTGGGCTGCGGGACGGTCGGGGCGGCCTTCGCCATCGGCATGGTGGCCTTCTTCAGCCTCCTCCAGTTATCGCCCCAACACCGCCACTTAACGAACCACCTCTACACCTGGATTTCGGTGGGTAAGCTTAAAGCCGATGCCGCTTTCCTGGTTGACCCCCTGTCGGCCATCATGATCCTGGTGGTCACCGGCGTGGGGTTAGTGATCCACGTCTATTCCGTCGGCTACATGGCGCACGACAAGAGCTACTGGCGCTTCTTTTCGCACCTCAACCTGTTCATCTTCTTCATGCTGCTGCTGGTGTTGGGGGACAACCTGTTCCTGTTCTTCGTCGGCTGGGAGGGCGTGGGCCTCTGCTCCTATCTGCTCATCGGTTTCTGGTATACGGAGAAGTACAACGCCGTCTGCGGGATGAAAGCCTTCATCGTGAACCGCATAGGCGATTTCGGCTTCATCATAGGGATATTCATCCTGTTCTGGGCCATGGCCGGCCGGGGCGTGTGGACCCTGAATTTCATGGAACTTCAGGAGAACGCCCATCTGCTTGCGGATGTTAAATTGTGGGGGGTGGGTGTAGCCACTCTTGCCACCCTTTTCTTTTTCGTGGGAGCAGCGGGCAAGTCGGCCCAGATACCTCTCTACGTATGGCTGCCCGACGCAATGGCCGGCCCCACGCCGGTTAGCGCGCTTATACATGCCGCCACCATGGTTACCGCCGGCGTCTACATGATAGGGAGGCTGAACTTCCTCTACCTCATGGCACCCGCTACGCTGACCGTGGTGGCCGTGGGGGGCGCGGCCACGGCCATCCTGGCCGCCTCCATCGGTACCGTACAGAACGACATCAAAAGAGTCCTGGCCTATTCAACCATCAGCCAGTTGGGCTACATGTTCATGGCCATGGGCGTGGCCGCTTTCTCCGCGGGCATCTTCCATCTGATGACCCACGCCTTCTTCAAGGCCCTCCTCTTCCTCGGCGCGGGCAGCGTTATCCACGCCATGAGCGACAAGAAGGATATGCGGGAGATGGGAGGGGTGAGAAAGCGCATGCCCGTAACTTTCTGGACTTTCCTCGTGGCCACCCTGGCCATAACCGGTATCCCCGGCTTCGCAGGTTTTTTCAGCAAGGACGAGATTCTGTGGATGGCCGCCAGCACGCCTAACCCCATTTTCGAGAACCTCCCCTCCTTACTGTGGATAGTCGGCTTCCTGGTCGCGGGGCTTACGGCCTTCTACATGTTCCGGCTGATGTTTATGACTTTCTTCGGCGAGTGCAGGGCCGATGAACATACTAAAAGCCACATCCACGAGTCGCCCCGGGCCATGACCGTTCCCCTCGTCGTGCTGGCCCTATTCTCGGTGTTGGGGGGCTATTTCGGCGTACCGGCGATTTTGGGCGGCTCCAACCGGATACACAATTTCCTGGCACCCGTCTTCGGCGGCGGCGGAGCGGGGCACGCCCTGAGTCCCGGCGTCACGCTGGTATCCACCGCGGCGAAAGAAGGAGCCGCCGCCGTGCAGGGTTCTCACGGCCTGGAAGTAACCCTCATGGTGTTCTCCGTGATAGTGGTCCTGGCGGGCATTTTCGTGGCGAACTTCATGTACAGGAAACACCCCGACTATCCGGCCCGGTTAGCTGATCGTTTTCAGAGGGTCTATCGGGCGGTTCTGAATAAATACTATGTGGACGAGTTTTACCATATAGTGTTCACCGCAACCCTGCTCAGGATAAACGCCGCCCTGGCCTGGTTCGACGACAAGGTGATAGACGGCATAGTAAACGGCGTAGGCTGGATCACGCGCCGATTCTCCAGCGTCAACGGCGTCTTCGACAACCTGGTCATTGACGGTATGGTAAACGGCTTGGCGGAGAGCACCATTTCCGCCGGCGGCAGGCTCAGAAAAATTCAGTCGGGGCGCATCCAGACGTATCTTTACTACGTTTTGGGCGGCATCCTTATCATCGTGATGATCCGACTGGTGGTTTAATAAATGGTAACTATGCACGGGAGGAAACAGGCCGGATGATGAGCCATATTCTGACGTTAATGACTTTTATTCCCCTGGCGGGCGCGGTTGCTATTTTATGCGTGCCCAGGGACAAACATGAGCTGATCAAAAGGGTCGGAGTTATCGCCACCGCCATACCCCTGGCGCTGGCGGTCTTGCTCTACATAAATTTCGACCGCACCACCCACCAGTTTCAGTTCGTGGAGCACTACAAGTGGATCGAGGCCATCAACATAGAGTATTTCATGGGGGTGGACGGCCTGAGCGTGATCATGGTGCTGTTAAACGCGCTGCTCTGCTTCATCTGCATTTTCGCTTCCTGGGGAGTAAACAAGGGTGTCAAAGGATATTTCGCCCTCTTTCTGCTGCTGGATACGGGGATGATGGGCGTTTTCGCGGCCCTCGATTTTTTCCTGTTCTATATCTTCTGGGAGGTAATGCTCCTGCCCATGTACTTCCTCATCGGCATCTGGGGAGGGCCCAGGAGGGAGTACGCGGCCATCAAGTTCTTCCTGTACACCCTGCTGGGCAGCGTGCTGATGCTCCTGGCCATGCTCTATCTCTATTTCACCAACGACCATACCTTCGACATGACCAGGCTCATCGCCGCCGGGTCGGGGGTGGGCATGGACTTCAGGACCATACTTGTGTGGCTGGCGTTCTTCGTGGCCTTCGCCATCAAGGTGCCCGTGTTCCCATTCCATACCTGGCTCCCGGACGCCCACGTGGAGGCGCCCACGGCCATCAGCGTCATCCTGGCGGGAATCCTCTTGAAAATGGGCGCCTACGCCATACTGCGAATAAACTTCTCCATGCTGCCCCTGGTCACGGGACACTTCTCCTATTTCCTGGCCGTGCTGGGGTTGATCAATATTATCTACGGTGCATTGGTGGCCATGGCCCAGAAAGATTTGAAGAAGCTGGTGGCCTATTCCAGCATCAGCCACATGGGTTTCGTCCTTCTGGGCATATCCGTGTTCACAAAGCAGGGCATCAACGGGGCCGTGCTCCAGATGTTCAACCACGGCACCATAACCGCCATGCTGTTCTTGATGGTGGGCGTCATCTACGACCGCGCCCATCACCGGGAGATAGATGGTTTCGGAGGTCTGGCCCAGCAGATGCCCGCCTTCACCGGCATATCCTGCTTCGCGTTCTTCGCCGCGCTGGGCCTGCCCGGCTTGAGCAGTTTCATCAGTGAGGTGCTGGTTTTGATTGGGGCCTTCAACGTCTACAGGTTGATAACCATACTGGCGGTGAGCGGCGTGGTCATCACCGCCGCATACTGCCTGTGGACGGTGCAGCGCTTGTTCCTGGGGCCGTTGAACCCCAAATACGCCACCCTGCCGGATATAAACAGGAGGGAGATGTTCACCATGCTGCCCCTGGCCGCCATCGTGGTGATACTGGGCGTCTATCCCATGCCCGTGCTGGACATGATCGATGTCTCCCTGAGCCATATTATCGAGGGCCTTTCGCCCAGTCCGTTTGCGGCCGGTCTGGCCATGCTGATTCCTTGATGCGAGATACGCGATGCACGATAGCGAAAGCATCGGCTTTAATTTTTTTTAATAGGAGCACCCCGCGGCGGGCGGGGCCGCCCACCCGAGGTTCAAAGAGGATATAGTTGATACTGGATAACATCGCCAGCCTCAAATATTTCTATCCGGAGGCCTCCCTCATCGGGACGGTCATAGTCCTCATCGTTCTCGATCTTGCGTTTAAGGGGAGGCGGGGGAAGTGGCAGGCCTGGGTGGCTCTGGCGGGTCTGGCGCCGGCGCTGGTGTTCTCCATTGATTTGTATGCGGGCGGGGAGTCGGGCTCCCTGTTCACGGGGATGCTGGCCCTCGACTCCTTCGCCGGTTTCTTCCGGATCCTGTTCATAGGCGCCTCGGCCCTCACCGTGCTCATCTCGGTGATCTCCTCGGATACCTCGAGAGGCGAGAACCAGGGCGAGTACTACGCGTTTCTGCTCATGATAACGCTGGGGATGTTCCTGCTGGCCTCATCCATGGACCTGCTGATGATCTATCTTTCCCTGGAGCTGGTGAGCATAACCTCCTACGTGCTGGCCGGTTTCCTGAAAGGCGTGCGCAGGTCAAGCGAAGCGGCCCTGAAATACGTTATATACGGCGGCGTCTCCTCGGGGATAATGATATACGGCATGTCGCTGCTTTACGGGCTTGCGGGCAGCACCAACCTCATGGAGATTTACAAGGCCCTGAGCACGGCCTCGCCTTCGACGGAGTTCGCGCTGTTCGTCTCCATACTCTTCGTGCTGGCCGGCTTCGGGTACAAGATCGCCACCGTCCCTTTTCACATGTGGACCCCGGACGTTTACGAAGGAGCGCCGACGCCCGTCACCGCCTTCCTCTCCGTGGGCCCCAAGGCTGCCGGTTTCGCAGTGCTCATCCGGTTTTTTTACATGGCCATGGCCGGCCCCGGTCCAGCGGAGGGCCTTTGGGCGCCCGTTTCCGATATCGGGTGGCCCCTTCTGCTGGGGCTCCTCTCCGCCGGAACCATGACCGCCGGTAACCTTATAGCCATCAACCAGAACAACATCAAACGACTCCTGGCATATTCCAGCATCGCTCACGCCGGTTACATACTGATGGGGTTCGTCCTCCTCAGCGCCGAGGGCCTCAAGGCCATGCTCTTTTACCTGGTGGTCTACCTTATAATGAACATAGGGGCCTTCCTGGTGGTCATCATCGTGGCCAACCAGCTCAACAGCGAGGAAATAGAGGACTACGCGGGGCTCGGCTGGCGGGCGCCCTTCCTGGCCGTGGCCATGACCGTTTTCCTCTTCTCCCTCACGGGCATACCCCCCACCGCAGGTTTCATCGGGAAGTTCTACCTCTTCGCCGCCATATTCAGCAAGGATGAGTTCTACTGGCTGGCGATTGTGGGGATTCTGAACAGCGTGGTGTCCCTCTATTATTACGCCCGCATAATCAAGGCCATGTTTCTGGTGGAGAGCTCGGAACAGCCGAGGCTTAAAATCCCCCCCCTCCATACCACCCTCCTGAGCGTGTTGGTGGTGCCCACCATTCTTTTCGGCATCTACTGGGCTCCCCTGGCGGAGTTCGTCGCCCGGTCCCTGGAGTTCCTCGCCTCCGGCTTTTAATCGGGGCGGAGGATGTTCGTTCCATCCTGTCATTCTGTATCACGCCCTGGCGTGATGAAGAATCTCTTGTATTGTTGAGGGATGCTTGGTCCTGCTATACGCCGAGTTGAGAACGACGATCCGGTTATTTCCGCGGCCCCGCGGAAGGCGGGGTTTACAAAAAGGGTTCCTCAATATTATAATCAGACTATATGGGTGGAACAGGCCGGATGTCAGAGCTCAGAAAAGATCCTGTTATCGGAAGATGGGTCATCATCAGCCCGCAGAGGGGGCTACGCCCCCATGATTTCGAACACGAGGAAGAGGTTAACACTTCCGGGGAGTGCCCTTTCTGCGAGGGAAACGAAGAGAAGACGCCCCCCGAGGTCTACGCTCTGCGCCAAGGTTCTCCGCCGGACGGTCCGGGGTGGACGGTGCGGGTGGTCACCAACAAGTTCCCCGCTCTGAGCGGAGAGGGAGATGAGGCGCGAAGGAAAGTGGGGATGTACGAGATGATGGACGGCGTGGGAGCCCACGAGGTCATCATCGAAAGTCCCCGGCACGTTAAACGCATAGAGACGCACACCCCTGAAACCCTGGCGGCGGTTCTCGACGTTTACAGGCTGAGGCTGCTTGAGCTGGGCAGGGACGACAGGTTCCGCTACATAATAATATTCAAGAACGAGGGGAAACAAGCGGGCGCCTCCCTGAGTCATCCCCATTCACAGGTCATCGCCACCCCTGTGACCCCCAAACGCGTCAAAGAGGAGCTGACGGGAGCCAGAGAGTATCATAGTGCCAGGGGGAGGTGCGTGTTCTGCGATATCATCGAGGAAGAGCAGAGCAAGAAGCAGAGGGTGGTGGAGGAGAACGAGGGTTTCATAGCCTTCTGTCCCTTCGCCGCGCGGTTTCCCTTTGAGACCTGGATTCTTCCCAAAAACCATTCCCCCGATTTCCATTCCCTCGATGAGCAGGGACTTGACCAGCTGGCTCGGATAATGATAGGGACCATGGGCAGGCTCTCCAAAGTCTTGAACAAACCCCAGTATAACTATATAATCCATACCGCACCCGTGAGGTATGCGCGTGAAGGATACTGGTCGACGCTGGATGCGGACTGGCACTGGCACATGGAGATTATGCCCAGGGTTACCGACATAGCGGGGTTCGAGTGGGGCACCGGATACTATATCAACTCCACCCTGCCCGAAGAGGCGGCTGAATATATGCGGGAGGCGAAGATATGAGCTCCGGCGCATCGTAGCCGGGAAGAGGCTGTCCGTAATATCTGACAAGTGGAGGGATGAAGGATGGGCGCTGATTTAAGCAAAGTGGACTTGCTCACCAGGAGAGAAATCGAAGCGCGGATCGCAGGGCCGCTGATAAAGGCTTTCATGAAGGAATTGGGAGAAGAGAAGACCCTGGAGATAGCCGGAGAAGTCATTAAATCCCTGGCCCGGGAGAGCGGCTCCCAGTTGGCGAGCATGGTGGGTGGCAACAGCATGGAACATTTCGCCAAAGCCTCCGAAGCCTTCTCGGCGGGCGGCGCCCACGAAATGGAGGTGGTGGAAAAAGGCGAGACCAATTACTCCATGAATATTAAACGATGCGACTTTGTCAAAATGTACGAAGAGGCGGGGATACCGGAGCTGGGCTACCTGCTCTCCTGCGGGCGCGATTCGGCCATGGTGGAGGGCTTTAATCATAGGATGAAGTTCACCCGGACGAAGACCATCCAGGAAGGAGACGACCTCTGCGATTTCTGCTTTGAGATTGAGGAATAGGGTAGTTTAATCTGGAGGCT
>JAUXIQ010000426.1 GCA_030620925.1 Nitrospinota bacterium | reverse complement strand
GCATGACGGTGGTGTCCAGCCTCTTCCAGGATACGTACTTGAAAGGCCCGGTGGCGATGGGTTTTTCGTTGACGGTGTCGAAGGTGTCAGGGTCCAGGATGGGCAGCCAGCGATTAGTGAGCTGGACCAGGAAGGGAGCGAAAATCTTTTTAAGTTGTATCTTGAGCTGGTATTTGCCCGGCGTATCCATGGAATCGATCACCGGCCCTATCTGGCTCCGCACCGTGGCTCCCTGTTTGGGGTTCAGGACGCGCTCGATATTGGCCTTGACGTCCTTGGCGGTCATTGTCTTGCCGTTATGGAAGGTGACCCCCTTTCTGATGTTAAAAAGGTAGGTCTTCCCGTCCTTGGAAACTTCCCACGATTCGGCAAGGCCGGGAACTATATCGGTGTTGTAGTTAATCTCGGTGAGACCATTGTAGAGTAAAGCCAGTGAATGGGATGTGGGATAAGGCGGGAAGCTCCAGTGGGGGTCCAGCCGCGAAGAGTCGCCGCGCGTGGCTATCTTTATCGAGCCTCCATATTTCGGTTTTCCGCTTTTCCCTAAGGCTCCTCCGGGCATTAAGCCCAGATATGAGCCGGCCACGGCTCCCGCCGTAGTGGTCATGAACTCCCTGCGAGTTATACCTTTGTCTTCGGGTCCTCGGTTATTACCGTCGCTCATTTGAAGCCCTCCATTGGAAAAATTGAACCTGACAGAACAGTTTAGAACCATGGTGCGAAGGTCTTTTCAAAAGCATCCCTCCTTAGATATTGAAACAGGCCACATGATGTCCGTCACCCCGCTGGGTCAGTATTGGCTCTTCCGCCTGGCACCTCTTCTCCTTTTCGGGACAGCGGGATTCCAGCCGGCACCCCGGCGGAAGGTTGATGGGGTTGGTTACTTCCCCTTTGAGGGTTAAATGAGGCCGCTGGGCCCTGGGGTCAGGCAGAGGGACGGCCTTGTGAAGGGCCCTGGTATAAGGATGTAGCGGAGAGTCGAATATGGTTTCCGTATTCCCCATCTCCACTATCTTCCCCATGTACATCACCGCCACCCTGTCGCTGATATGTTCTATAACGCTCAAGTCGTGGGCGATGAAAAGGTAGGCCAGCTTGAACTCGTTTTGAAGTTCCAGCAGCAGGTTTAGAATCTGCGCCTGAACGGATACGTCCAGGGCGGAAACAGGCTCATCAGCAATGATCAATCTAGGCTCCAGCGACAGGGCCCTGGCTACGGCAATGCGCTGCCTCTGGCCACCGCTGAACTCGTGCGGGTAGCGGTCCACGTGTTCGCTTCCGAGCCCGACCATGTTCAATAGCTGGACGACTCTGGCCCTCTTCTCCCGCCTGTTATTGGTGAGGCCATGCACTTCCAGCGGTCGGCCTAAGATCTGGTAGACCGTTTTGCGTGGGTTGAGCGATGAATAAGGGTCCTGAAATACTATCTGCACTTCTTTTCTCAACTTTTTCAAGGCCCTTTTCTTCAGACTGAGGATATCGGAATCGTTCAGTAAAATCTCTCCCTCGGTGGGTTCTATGAGCCTGGTGATCAACCTGGCGGTGGTGGATTTGCCGCATCCGCTCTCTCCCACCAATCCCAGAGTTTCCCCCTGCCTGATGTTAAGATCGATCCGGTCTACCGCTTTGAGAAAGAGCTCCCTGTGCGAGATCCTGGAGATAAAGTCGGACCTGATGGGGAAGTGCTTTGAAAGCCCTTTGACTGTGAGCAGGTTCACTTTATATCATCTCCCATGGAGGCTGGCCCGGAATGCCGCCCTTTTCGTCAGTCGTAAAGATGGCATGCGACAAAATGGCCCTCTCCCATCTTCTTGAGCCGGGGCTCTTCGTGCATGCAGATGGACGTGCTCCGCTCGCAGCGGGGATGAAACTTGCACCCCGAAGGGGGGGCCAGCATATTACACACCACCCCCTCGATGGAGTGCAGGGATTGCTTTCTCTTCCCTTTAGCGGGGATGGAGTTAAGGAGTCCCTCGGTATAAGGGTGGAGATGGCTCTCGAACAGGGTATGCTTATCGGCTGTCTCCACCATGTGGGAGGCGTACATCACTCCTATCCTGTCGCACATGTGAGCCACCACCCCCATGTTATGGGTGATAAACAGCAGGGAGGTGTTAAACTTCATTATCATGTCCTGGATCAGCTCCAGTATTTGGGCCTGTATGGTAACGTCCAGGGCGGTGGTGGGCTCGTCTGCTATGAGGAAGGAAGGTTCGTTGGAAAGGGCTATGGCCAGCATTACCCTTTGTCTCATACCTCCGCTGAACTCGTGCGGGTAGCTGTCGAGTCTGCTCGCCGGTGAGGGGATACCCACCGTGGTTAATATTTCCACCGCTTTTTCCCTGGCCTGTTTCTTGCTCAACTTCTGATGGAATATTATACCGTCGCATATCTGGGTGCCTATAGTGAACACCGGGTTAAGGGAGGTCATAGGCTCCTGGAACACCATGGAAATCTTTGAGCCTCTGATCTTCTGCATCTCCCGTTCCGATTTTGTTGCCAGGTCCTGCCCCTCAAAAATAATCCCTCCCGCTTCTATCTCTCCGGGAGGCTCGGGAATGAGCCTCAGTATGGAGAGGGCGCTGACGCTCTTCCCGCAGCCGGACTCCCCCACCAGGCCGAAAACTTCTCCCTTTCTGACCTCCCAGTTGACATCGT
>JAUXIQ010000436.1 GCA_030620925.1 Nitrospinota bacterium | reverse complement strand
GTCAGAAGGGCGTAACCCCTCCAAAAAGGTTCCCTCAAATATATTAAAATTAGACCATTTCACTGCACCAAGCCCTGGATCCTTTTTAGAATATCCTCGTTGCTGAGTTTCTGGCGGGAATCCTCCATAACGTGCGTCCAGAGTATTTTTCCATCCATCCCCACCAGAAAATAGGAACGGGCGGCGGCATCCAGTTTCCTATTATAGACGCCATACTTTTTGATGACTTTTGCGTCCCTGTCGCTCAACAGGGGAAATGTCAGGCCCAGGTTCTTGCTGAATGCCTTTTGAGAAAAGGGTTGGTCGGTACTGATTCCCAATAGCTGGATATTCATCGAATCAAATTTCGCCTGGTCCGCACGGAACTCGTTGAACTCCCTGGTTCACGTGGGCGAAAAGTCGAAGACGTAAAAAGCCAGCAAGACATTTTTCTCCCCTTTGAACTGGCTCAAAGAAACGGGTTCCCCCTGGGTGCTCTGAAGCGTGAAATCCGGCGCCCGATCTCCTGCACCTACAGCGAAAACCTGAGAAGAGACCGATAATAGAGCCGTAACGAGCAGCAGAACGATCAACTTTCTAATATCCACCTTTGAACCCCCTCTGATATTGATCCAAATTTTTTCCGAGGCACATCCCCAAAATGGAATGTTGTACTTTCATAAAGCCTGCTCTTTCCTTTGAAAATATTTTGTCAGGAACCCATAGTCAATTTGGACACAAAAAAACCGGTGCCTTGTTAAAGGCCCCGGTCGATTCTTCGTTGATGTACTTTTATCAGGTGGCGACGCGTTGGAAGGGCGATTCCCGCACTTCGAGGGGATCGTAGTGCAGTTTCCAGACTTCCCGTATGGTGCCGATTATCTCCTCGGAGGTGAGGTCCGCCTTGACGGCGTCTATGATATAAGGGACAAGGTTCTCTTTTTCGCCCATTTCCGCGTGTTCCCGCAAGATACTGATGGCCTTCTCGGCCCGAGCCATATCCCTGTTGCTCTTGACCTCTTTGACCCTGTCGATGATCTCCTGCGTCCTGTCGTAAGAGGGCCTGTGGACGCCTCCCGGGGTCTCTTTTTCCTCTTCCGATTGGAACCTGTTGACCCCCACCACCACCCGCTGGCCGCTATCCACCTCCTTCTGATAGCTCAGGGAGGCTTTCTCTATCTCAGAATGCACCCAGCCTCGCTTCATGGCTTCCACTATACCGCCCATGTCGTCTATCTGTGCGATTATCCCTCTCGCTTTTTCCTCGATCTTACCGGTAAGCTCTTCGACGTAATAAGAGCCGCCCAGGGGATCGCTCACCTTGGCCACACCGGTCTCGTAGGCCAGAATCTGCTGGGTGCGTATGGCCAGCCGCTGCGATTCCTCGGTGGGTAATGCTATCGGTTCATCGTAGGAGCAGCAGTGCAGGGACTGCACGCCGGCCAGCACCGCGGCCATGGCCTGATAAGCTATCCTTATGGCGTTGTTGAGAGGCTGCTGGGGAACCAGGGAACATCCCGCGGTGTGGACGCCGAAGCGGAACTGGAGCGACTTGGGGTCCTTGGCGCCGAACTCTTCTTTCATGATGCGCGCCCAGAGCCGTCTGGCGGCTCTCAGCTTGGCTATCTCCTCAAAAAAGTCTATGTGCGAGGAACAGTAGAACGCCCTGCGGGGAGCGAAGTCGTCTATATCCAGCCCCCTCTCCAGAGCCTTGCGGATATACTCCTTGGCGATGGAGAACCCGAAGGCCACTTCCTGCGCCGCATCTATCCCGTTCTCGCGCATGTCATAGAGGTTGACGTTACCCGTGTAGTAGAGAGGCATATTCTTTGTGCAATATTCTATGACGTCCACGGCCATCTTGACGCTCAATTCTAAGGGCACGCTCACCTGGTACCCGCAAAACTGCACGTGCAGGGGATCGTTCTGGACCGTCCCCCTCAAAGATTGAGGGTCTATGCCCCGCTCCCCGGCTACAACAAGGTACTGGGCAAGAAGGACGTTCACCATGGTGGCAGTGGAGTTGTTCCAGGCCAGGCTCACCTTCTCGATGGGTATCCCCTCGAGCAGATTGAACATATCCTCCAGCTTGCATATATGGACACCCTGCACCCCCACTTCTTTGCCCGCCATGGGATGGTCGGCGTCTATGCCCATACCGCCGGGGATATCCAGTATGACGCTCAGACCGCTTGCCCCCTCATCGATCTGAAAGCGCAGCCGCTCGTTGGTGTCCTCTGCAGAGCCGAACCCGCAAACTTCGCGCCGCGTCCAGTAACGGCCCCGGAACATATCGCGGTGGATGCCCCTGGTATAGGGGTAATCGCCTGGATCCCCTACGTTCTCCCCGTAATTCATAGCCGAGGCGTCCTCCGGTGTATAAAACTCTTTCACTTCGAACCCCGACCAGGTCCTGAGCTCCGACGGCTTCTCCCGGTATGCCTCCGAGATTTTCTCCGCTGATTTATCCTTGCTCATTCTTTCCCCTCCCTAGGAAACATTACCCTTCTATTTTGTCCGACTCAGCTATTATACAGACTAGGTCGATTCTACGCTACTCAAAAAATGAGGCCGCGAAGTTCCGCACGCCGACCATCCCG
>JAUXIQ010000239.1 GCA_030620925.1 Nitrospinota bacterium | reverse complement strand
GTCATATCAAGCTTCTGTTCGATGACGGGGCAGGCGGCTGCCTCATGGCCAGCGCCACCTCCTTCGAAGAAGCCCCCTCGCTGAAGGGACGACTGGAGGAGGGAGCGTGCAGGGGGAGCCTCACCGTACACGCCGTGGTATACGGCGTGGGGAGCGAAATCCTGGAGGGTATTCTAAAAGGCTCTCTGGGCGATTTCATCCCCACACGTTTTTAACCCCATGTCTGGCTGAGATGACAACTTTTAATCAGATTACGTTCAGGGTGCGATATTCAGAGACGGACCAGATGGGAGTGGTCTACTACGCGAATTATCTTGCCTGGTTCGACGCCTGCCGGACCGAGCTGTTCATCGCCCTGGGCATAAGATACAAGGAGCTGGAAGAGGGGGGATATTTCCTGCCCGTTATCGAATCGCGCGTGAAATACCTGGCGCCGGCCAGGTATGACGATCTGGTTACTGTGGCCGTGGAGGTGGCCCGAACGACCGGGGTCCGCATCTACTTCAACTATAAGGTTTTCAGGGAGCAGGACGGCTCTGTGCTGGTGGAGGGTTCCACCGTCCACGGCATGACCGACGCAAACGGGAAACCGAAGCGGATTCCCGGTGAGGTCAGTGATGCTCTGGCCAAGGCCGTGGGCCTATTGTGAGGCGCCGGGTGATAAGAACAGCGTTATCTGCAGGAACCCGCGGGCGTCGATACGACCGCCGCTTCGGCGGCGCTGAACAGGGAGGGAACAGAGGTGGATTTGGGGCTGGAAGGGAAAGTAGCAGTTGTCACCGGGGCCAGCATGGGAATAGGGAAAGCCGCCGCCCGGCTATTCGCCAGGGAGGGCGCTTCGGTGGTCATATGCGCCCGGGGGCAGGGGGCCCTGGATGAGGCCGCCGCCGGAATAAAAGAGCTGGGCTGCGACGTGCTTGCGTTGAAGGCGGACATGATGGTGCAGGCGGATATCGACAACCTCATAAACTCCACCGTCGGGAAGTTCGGCGGCCTGGACATCCTGGTCAACAACGTGGGCGACGCCACCCGGGGCACCATTATCACCAAGACCGACGAGGACTGGCAATACGACCTGGAGGTCAACCTGTACAGCGCAATCAGGTGCGTCAGGGAGGCTGTCCCTCACATGAAGGAGCGGGGCGGAGGGCGTATCATAAACGTTTCCACCGTTTACGCCAAACAGCCCACGCCCGGCCCCGTAGGCTACAGCGCGGCCAAGGCGGCTCTGATGAACCTCAGCAGACACCTTGCCGATGAGCTGGCCGGG
The DNA here is from genome assembly GCA_030620925.1 of Nitrospinota bacterium. GTDB lineage: Bacteria > JAUXIQ01 > JAUXIQ01 > JAUXIQ01 > JAUXIQ01 > JAUXIQ01. The sequence continues at coordinate 2,993 of JAUXIQ010000239.1, read as the reverse complement.
GACAATATTCTGGTCAACGCCGTATGCCCGGGCCCCATCATGACACCGATGTGGGAGCGCTCCGCCAGGCTGCGGGGACAGGAGATGGGCATGGAGCCGCAGGAGGTTATCGACTACATCGCCGAGTCATACATACCCCTGGGCCGCTTCGGCGAGGCTGACGAGGTGGCCGGGCTGATAGTGTTCCTGGCGTCCAGATGGGCCAGCTTCATCACCGGCACCGCCATCAGCACCGACGGGGGGATGAACAGGGGGATTTCTTAGGCGGGTTCAGGAACCCTTATAAGGGGGAGAGAGACATGGATAAAGTGGAACGTGTGCTGGCCGCATTGGCCGGGGACGACGTCGATCACGCGCCGGTGAGCTTCTGGGGACATTTCTTCGACAGGGAGGGCGCGGCGCGTGACCTGGCCGACTCCATGTTGGAGTACAACCGGCGGCTGGATTGGGATTATATGAAGGTGCAGGCCAGGGCCTCTTATCATGCCGAGGTGTGGGGCGTGGAGTTCGGGGCATCGCCGGACGGTGTCAAAAGCCCGCCCTGCACAAAACCTATTGTAAATTCACCTGAGGATTGGGAGCGGGTGGAGCCTATGTCGCCCACCGCCCCTCCCCTGGACGAGCATCTCCAGGCGCTGAAATATATAAAGGAGGGATTGAAAGGCGAAATGCTCTTCATACACACCGTCTTTTCACCTCTCACCATTGCCGCTTACCTGGTGGGTAACGATCCCCAGAAGCTGAAACGCCTGCTCATCGAGGGCGGGGAGGCGACGCATCGGGCCCTCTCAGCCATCGCCGATACTTTCAGGGAACATATGCTCCTCTGCCTGGAAGCCGGAGTCTCCGGATTCTTCTACGCCTTGAGCTTCGGGCCCCAGCACGACTACATGACCGACGCCGAGTATAACGAGTTCGGCCGTCCTTACGACCTCAAGGTGCTGGAAGGGGCCGCCGAGGCCGGTTTCAACATGCTTCACATCTGCCGCAGTAACATTAATTTCGACCTGGTGAGCGATTATCCGGTGCACTGCTACAACTGGGAGACGGATGAGCCGGGGAATCCGGGCCTGGGAGAAGTTCTGGAAAAAGCACCGGGCGCGGTTGTGGGGGGCCTGGGCTCCAGGGAGCCTTTCGCGGAAAGCACCCCTCAAAAGCTGGTTGAAGACACACTTAAAGCGCTGAGGGAGACCAGCGGGAAGCGACACCTGCTGGCGGGCGGCTGCTCACAGCTCATGAAGCTCATCCCCGACGAAAATTTTACGGCCGTAAGGGACACGGTGAGGAACTGGACGCCTTCCTTATGAGTGAGGCGGTTTTGCACTATGCAGATGAGCTTTGCCCGACCCGTTCTCGCCGTGTGTGATAATCGGGAGGCCGAAGATTGAAGAGTGCTGACGTGGCGGTGATAGGCGGCGGAGCCGTGGGTTCGTCCATAGCTTACCGCCTGGCGGAAGCGGGGGTGGAGGTGATCCTGCTGGAGAGGGGAAGCGTCTGCTCCGGCACCTCCGGGGCCACCTTCGCCTGGGTGGGCGCTCACGGCCAACGGCCCTTTTCCTACTATCAATTGAGGAAGGCGAGCCTTGACCTGTTCCCCGATATCTCCCGGTGTCTGGGGTTTGACGTGGAGTACCGGCCTCAGGGCAGCCTGATCCTTCTGGAAGACGAGGCGGAATTCAGGGCGGCGCAGCGGGAGGTATCCGAGCTGAAAGAGGAAGGTAATCAGATAGACCTCCTGGAGCCCTCCGAGCTTTACGCACTGGAGCCCGGCCTGCGGGCAGGGTTTCAGGGAGCCACCTACTGCCCCCTGGGCGGCTCGCTGAACCCCTTCCGGCTGGTCTGTGGGTATCAGCGCCGGGCGCGCGAGCTGGGGGCGTGCATCCCTGGAAACACCGAGGTGCAAGAGATACGGGTAAGGGACGGGCGGGTGCATTCCGTGATAACCGATTCGGGGGATATACGGGTGGAGAGGGTGGTCAACGCGGCGGGCGTTCATGCCCCTCATGTCGGCCGCATGGTAGGCCTGGATGTTCCGGTGAGGCCCGTGCGGGGGCAGATACTTGTCTCCGAGCCGCTGCCCCCCGTGATTAGCCACATCCTGGATGACGTAAGGCAGACGCCAAGCGGCAACCTGCTGGTGGGCCGCCTGGACGAGGAGGCCGGATACCAGAACGTCTGCACGCCGGAAGGCATCGGCGCGCTGGCCTCCAGAGCCCGAAAGATTATGCCTTTGACGGAGAAGGTTCACTTCATCCGTGCCTACTCGGGTTTAAGGCCCATGCCGGCGGACGAGCTCCCCATACTGGGTGAGACAAGAGAGGTCAAGGGTTTTTTCAACGCCGTCATGCACAGCGGCATAACTTTATCCGCCGTGGTGGGCGTGTTGATGGCACAGCTCATAAAAGAAGGGGAGGCGGAGATACCTCTTGAAAGCTATTCGCCGCGCCGCTTCCAGCATTAGCTTTTTCAGCTAAGAATCCCTTTATAATTTCACCATGATCGATTTCAGCGGCCGCTAAGTAATTGGGGATGAAATGGAATGAGAAGGAAAATAATCAGTTATTTGAGCCGAAAAGCGCGTCGCAAGCAGATGGATGAATGGGAAAAAATCTACGGTGAGTTTGATAAGACAGACTACGAGAAATTTACGCTGCAGGGATTACCCAGTGAGTCCACTTTTTATCATGGCGAGATTATTAAATGGTCCCGCGATATAGTTCCGTCTCCAAAAAGGGCTTTATTGGCCGGTGAAGATGCCAGTGCCGCAAAACTCATAGGGCGAGAAATTAAAGTCGACCGGACAAATACAGCGGGTTTGCAGGAAGTCGATTATAGATGGGATTTTGAAGAAGACCCTCCTTCCATGGGACTGTTTGATCTTATTCTCAGTTATGCTATACTGGAGCACCTTCTGGACCCATATAAACATATTAGGGATCTGGCGGGTCTTCTGTCCCCTGACGGGTTTCTGATAGTGCATACCGTGTGCCTCG
>JAUXIQ010000233.1 GCA_030620925.1 Nitrospinota bacterium | reverse complement strand
GGGCACTCCATTTCCTCCATCCAGGGCCGTTTAGGCTGCATCGGTGTAGGCATACCCTATGCCCTGGCGGCCAGGTTGGCCTATCCGGATAAACAGGTGCTCCTGTTGGTGGGCGACGGCTCTTTCGGATTCAACGGCTTCGAATTCGACACCGCAATGCGCCACAACCTTCCTTTCGTGGCCGTGGTGGGTAATGACCAGGCCTGGGGAATGATCAAGCACGGGCAGGAGCTGCGCTACGGCGAAGACCGCGTGGTGGCCACGGAGCTCGGCATCCGTCGCTATGAAAAAATAGTGGAAGCCATGGGAGGCTACGGAGAGTTCGTGGAGAAACCTGAGGATGTGAAACCGGCCCTGGAGAGGGCATTCTCCTCGGGGGTCCCGGCCTGCATCAACGTCATGATAGACCCCAAAATTATCAGCCGGGTAACCATGGCTGAAACGGCAAGTTATAAATGAACCCCTGCCAGCGGTAAGCTTAAACGCCATGACCCTGAGACCATAAAGGCGTTAACAGAGAAAAAACCATGGAATTCACCGCACATTTCAGGTGCATCAACCCCGATTGCGGCGCAACTTACGATCTTTTAGACGTAATCTACCATTGTCGCAAATGCGGTTCCCTGTTGGAAGTTGTCCACGACATGGACAAACTGAAGGCCCGCGGTGCCAAGGAGTGGAAGGACCTCTTCGACGACCGTTACAAACGCCACACCTGGCCCCAGGGGAGCGCCGTATGGGGGAAGAAGGAATGGGTCTGCCCCAACGTGGACAACGCTAACGTCGTCTCCATGTACGAGGGAGGCACTAACCTCTTCTGGGCTGAAAGGCTGGGCAAAGAGCTGGGCCTGAATGATCTATGGGTCAAACAATGCGGGAACAGCCACACCGGTTCCTTCAAGGATGTGGGGATGACGGTGCTGGTATCGGTGGTCAACCAGATGATAGCCAACGGTAAGAGGATAAACGCCGTTGCCTGCGCTTCAACCGGCGATACTTCCGCCGCCCTGGCGGCATACTGTGCGGCGGCCGGCATCCAGTCGGTGGTCTTCCTGCCCAGGGGAAAAGTTTCAGCGGCTCAATTGGTGCAGCCGCTGGCCAACGATTCCCTGGTCCTCTCCCTGGATACCGATTTCGACGGCTGCATGAAACTCGTCCAGCAATTTTGCGAGGAGAACGACATCTATCTTGCCAACTCCATGAACTCCCTGCGCATAGAGGGGCAGAAGACGGTCAGCGTAGAGATAGTCCAGCAGTTCGATTGGGAGACCTCCGATTTCGTCATCATCCCCGGCGGCAACATGGGCAACCTCACCGCCCTGGGTAAAGGGTACCTGATGATGAAAGAGCTGGGGCTCATCGACAAGCTGCCCCGTCTGGTGTGCGCCCAGGCGGAGCGCGCTAACCCCGTCTACCTCAGCTACCTCAAGAAATTCAAGGAATTTGATCCCATAAAAGCTAAGCCCACAGCCGCCAGCGCCATCCAGATAGGCGACCCCGTAAACGTGCACAAGGCCATCGACATACTGAAGAAGTTCGACGGAATAGTGGAACAGGCCACCGAGGACGAACTGGCCAACTCCGCCGCCCTGGCGGATAAATTCGGGATGTTCAACTGTCCGCACACCGGCGTGGCCCTGGCCGTGCTGTACAAGCTGATAAAGAGGGGCATCGTAAAACCGCACCACAGGGTAGTCATTATTTCAACAGCCCACGGCCTCAAGTTCTCCGATTTCAAGAACGACTACCACCAGAACAGATTGGCCGGAGTGGAGCCCAGGTATGCCAATCAGCCCGTGGAACTGCCCGCGGATTACGAAACGATCAGAAAAACCGTTTTCGATAAGATAGAAGAAGCGATCTAACCAACTCGACAATAATTTATTTCTCAACTGAAGGAGGGGGAGAGGATGAGCGAGCAATTAGGTTACAAAATCATCGGGACAATCAAAAGCGTCAAAGGCGATTGCTCTGCGGGTCACAAAGTAGGCGACAAGCTCAACTTGAGCGGCTACAGCTCCGACGGCCTGTGCGGTTTCTTCTATCACGATCTTTTCCCCTGGATATCCACCCTGCAATTCGGCGGTGAATACCCCTGGTATGAGGATAAGGATACCATCGAGCTGGGTTGCATAGACAGCTACAACCAGGTGGTCATCGAGCTGAAGCGAGTGAGGGAATAGAGCTGCATCAGCCGGCAATGGGGATAATGAAGAAACATAATAACACCCGAAAATGAAAGGACTGAAGCCATGAAGATATTGTTCCCCGGCGGTAGATGGGGGGACCTGACCGAGCGACTGGAATCGAAGCTGCCGGATTGCCAGATAGTGCACTGCCCGCCCGACACCATCCTTGAGAACATCTCCGACGCCTCCCTCATCATCCCCGCCATGAACCGCATCACGGCGGAGATAATGGACGCCGGGAAAACGCTCAAGATAATTCACCAGGCGGGTGTGGGGCTGGAGGGAGTGGATATACCCGCGGCCACCGAGCGCAACATAATGGTGGCCAACGTCCCCTCGCTGGGGAGCGGCAACGCCGAGTCGGTTGCCGAAGTGGCCGTATTGCACATGATGCTGCACACTCGCAGGTACCACAAATCGCAGGAATTCTTGAAAGACAAAAAACTAGGCCAGCCCGCGGGAACCACCCTCTACGGGAAGACCATCGGCATCATCGGCGTTGGCAACATCGGTAAAACCCTCGCCCGAAGGCTCAAACCCTTCGAAGTGACGCTCCTGGGAGTGGAACTTTTCGCCACCGAAGAGTTGAAGCAGGAATACGGTTTTCAGTGGCTGGATAAATCCGACCTGGGCTATCTCTTCGAGAACTCCGACATCGTAGCCTGCACCGCCGGCTACACTCCCGACCAGAAGGGGCTCATAGATAAATCGCTGTTCGACAGGATGAAACCAGGGGCCTATTTCATCAACGTGGCCCGGGGCGGGTTCGTGGACAGAGAGACCCTGGAGTACGCCCTCAAGAACGACAAGGTGGCCGGCGTAGGGCTGGACGTCTTCTGGGAAGAACCGGTGGACCCCGACGACCCCATATTTCAGATGAACGTAACCGCCACTCCCCATATCGGGGCGGCAACGGATACCGGCTACGAAGGAATCGCTACGAAGCTCTCCGAAAACGTGCGCAGATTGCAGAATGGCGAAGACATCCTGAACTGCGTCAACCTGGAGGAGATTAAGAAAAAAGCCTGATGCCGGGGAAAATCACTGGAAGAAGATGAGGAACTATCTGATAAGGAGACTGTTGCTGCTGATACCCGTGGTGCTTGGAGTGGTAACCTTCGTCTTCTTCATCATACACCTCATCCCCGGCGACCCGGTGGACCTCATGCTCGGCGAGACGGCCCGGGAAGCCGAAAGAGCGGCCCTGACCCATCACCTGGGTCTCGACAAGCCGCTGTCCGAGCAATACCTCCGTTTCCTGGGCGGACTGCTCAGCGGAGACATGGGTAACTCCCTGAGGAGCGGAGAACCGGTGGCGAAAATCATCGCCCGCAGGCTGCCCGCTACCATACAACTGGGCGCCGCGGCCATGATACTGGCCCTGCTCATCGCTCTGCCCGCCGGAGTCATCTCCGCCACCAGGCAGTATTCGGCGTGGGACCACGGCTCCATGTTCCTTGCCCTTTTCGGGGTCTCCATGCCCAATTTCTGGCTGGGGCCGATTCTGATAATAATATTCTCACTGCAGTTGGGTTGGCTGCCGGTATCGGGCAAAGGCGGCTTCCTGCACCTGATACTGCCCGCCGTCACCCTGGGGACGGCCCTGGCGGCCATCCTCACCCGAATGACAAGGTCCAACCTCCTGGAAACCCTGGGCGAAGAGTACGTCCGCACCGCCCGCGCCAAGGGGCTGAAAGAGCGGGCTGTTATCTGGAAACACGCCCTGGGCAACGCTCTCATCCCCCTCATAACCGTGCTGGGGCTGCAAGTGGGCGTTCTGATCTCCGGCTCCATCATCACCGAAACCATCTTCGCCTGGCCGGGCGTCGGGCGACTCACCGTGGAGGCCATCTGGATGAGGGATTACCCCGTGGTGCAGGGCGCCGTGCTGGTGATCGCATTGGGCTACGTGCTGGTGAACCTGGCGGTGGACGTCCTCTACGCCGCCGTAGACCCCAGAATAAGGTTTCAGTGAAAAAGCTGAATGACAGGTAAGTTTTAATGGCTCAAACACCAATAACAGATTCAAAAAACTTTGGAGGGAGCTTTAGCCCCGCGGGAGGCGGGGTTTACAAAAAAGTTCCTTCAAATCCTTTGCTCAGACACAAACT
>JAUXIQ010000300.1 GCA_030620925.1 Nitrospinota bacterium | reverse complement strand
CTGAGTGGCTATAGCCCCTTTGGTGTCGCTGGCACCGCGGCCCCAAACATGCCCCTCGCGCAATTCCCCGGAATATGGAGGGTAAGGCCAGCCGCTCTCGTCGCCGGGATGGACGTGATCCATGTGAGAGTTCAGCATGATGGACTTCCCGCCACCCTCCCCTTTCATAAGGCCGATGACGTTACCCGTGCCGTCTACGCGCACATCGTCATAGCCCAGCTTGCGCATCTCAGATTGGATCAGTTCAGCGACATCCCCTTCCTGTCCCGACATGCTGGGCCTTCGCACCAACTCCCGGCAGAATTCCACCATGCCATCTTTATATTTATCTATTGCCGCTTTCGCCCTTTCCGCAATATCACCCGCCATCACAACTCACCTCTCTTTGGAGGATTACGGAGAGAACCCATGTATGTTTACATGCATGATGCACAATAAACTTCATACATAATCGTAGGAGCACCTTCCAGGTGCGACAGGTCGCGGCAAGATGCCGCTCCTACATACATTTGGTGTATCCCGCATTTTGCACAAAAGTTCTTAGAGGGGGCTCGGAGGCACCTGTTTTTCTAAAAAGGCACCCCTGAATAACTAGCCAATTTCCTCTCGGAAACTCTTCACAAATCGAGCGGTCCCCTGGGTGATGAGCGAGCTGTCGGCGCACAGGGTTATGAACTGGTACCCGCGGCCGTAGAGCTCCGCCGCCCGTTCAAAGCTGGTGGAGACCGTACCCAGGGGTATACCTTTCGCCTTGGCCACATCTTCCGCCCGTCCGATCGCTTCCTGCACATCCGGATGCCCCATGTTTCCGGTATGACCCATGGAAGAAGAGAGGTCTGAAGGGCCGATGAAAGCCACGTCCACTCCCTCCACCGAGAGTATATCCTCAGCGTTATTCACCGCGGTGATGGTCTCTATCTGGATGATGACCATAATCTCATCGTTGGCCCGGGGCAGGTAGTTTTTCCAATCCCGGCCATAATCCGCCGCCCGCACAGGACCCGCCGTGCCGCGTACGCCCTGAGGCGGGTACTTGCAGGCCTCCACCGCCGCCTGGCACTGCTCTTTGTCGTTTATCCAGGGGATCATCACGCCATAAGAGCCCACGTCCAGTATCCTCTTGATAGTCGCCACGTCGTTCCAAGGTGCGCGCACCAGCGGAATGGAATCAAAAGCGCTCATCGCTTGAAGCTGATACATGAGCATCTGGAAGTCGCCCGGCCCATGCTCCATATCCACCAATATCCAGTCGAACCCGGCGCCGCCCATTATCTCCGCCGCCACGGGGCTGCACATCTGCAGCCATGCCCCGCAAGTCTTCTTCCCTTCTTTGAGGGCCTTCTTAACATGATTTTCTCTCACTTCTCGCTCCTCCTATCCCTGGAGAAAACCCTTTGGAACACCGCCGGAGCGGAATTCCCGCACCCTTTTCCCATAACTTTTAATTACTCTCAACAGTCAACTAAAAGTGTGAGATGAATGATAGCCCAAATATCATTTTAATGCAATACGGCACTAAATTGCCCCCTTCCAGACAGGTCGATAGTGCTCCGTCAAAGCTCAATCCTTTCATTTCCGAATAAAATAGTTTGATTTTTTTCATGTCCCGGATACAATTACCTTTCAATTTATCGGAGAGCTGAATCTCTTCCGGAGCTCATGGGGAGAAAAAAGAAGGCGTCCGCTTTAAGAGGAGAGTCATAATGGCAGCAGGCAAAAGCAGCACCGTCTCCATAGTGAAAACAGAGTCTTCGCCCGACCAGGGGGCCGTCAACACCGCGGTGCGTGAGGCTATCGACATGGTCGGTGGCCTGGGGAGCGTGGTCAAGGCCGGTGACAAAGTACTTATCAAACCCAACCTGTGTGCACCTCCGGCCCATGTTAGCCACGGGGCCGTCAACGAGCCGCCGGTGTGTATCGCAATAGCGGATATGGTGAAAGAGCTGGGAGCGCATCCCATCATCGGGGAGTCCTCCGGTATCGGAATAGACACCGATGAGGCCATAGAAGGCGCCGGTTTCGCTGCCCTGCGGGAAAAGGGATACGAGGTCGTGAACCTCAAAAATTACCCCGACTTCAAGGTGCCATGCCCCGACGGAAAAGTAGTTAAGGAACTGATGGTATACGAGCTGGCCGCTCAAGCGGACGTCATCATCGACGTGCCCAAGATGAAGACCCACGACAACTCCGAGGTAACCTGCGCCATCAAGAACATGAAGGGCATCATCAACGACACCTACAAGAGGAAGCTCCATCAGGAAGGTCTGTTCGAAGGCTTAATCGACCTGATGTCAAAATGCCCGGCACATCTGGTTGTGGTGGACGGCATAGTGGGCATGGAAGGCATGGGGCCCGTCTTCGGCGAGGCGGTGGAGATGAACCTCATCCTGGCCGGAAAGGACATGGTGGCCGTGGACGCCGTGGTGGGCAAGACCATGGGGTTCGAGCCGGAAGAAGTGCTCATCACCATGTACGCCGCCGAACGGGGCCTGGGAGAAGCCGACCTGGACAAAATAGAAATAGTCGGGCAAAGCATAGACTCGGTGGCCCGTCGCTTCAAGCGGGTGAGCGAGTCGCAGGCGCTGGACATCGAGGGCTTCAACCTGGTCCACTGGGAGGGCACCTGCACCGGCTGCCGCAACGCGGTCATGAGCAGCATCTTCGACCTGAAGAGAACCCCAAAGGAAATGGACTGCCTCAAGAACCGCACCATTTTCACCGGAGACATCGACATCCCGGAGACTGACCCCAATGACCTGTTCGCAGTGGGTATATGCGTTCCCGTGGAAAAGAGAGGGGAAAAATTCGTTCCCGGCTGCCCCCCCAACAACGCCACTATCAGGGCCGCTCTCAAAGGGGAGGAAGAAAAGGGACTGCTGATTTCCATGGATGATAAGAAGTAGAAAGGGGAGATATAATGGGCGAGCTCAAAATTATAAACCCGGGTTGGAAGCGGTATGACAGCCTGCCCTATAACCCGGCGGTGATGAAAGAGGGGAAGTTCCTCTTCATCGGGGGAACCACCTCCGTGGACGGAGACGGCAACCTCGTGGGCGAGGGGGACCTGGTCGCCCAGTACCGCTACATCTACCAGAAGATAGGCATGATGCTCGATGAGGCGGGCGGCTCCCTGAAAGATATCGTCCTCAGCCGCTATTATCTGGTCACTCAGGAAAATCTGGAAGGGCTGCTCGAGGCGCGGGCGGAGATTTTTAAAGACAACTTTCCGGCGGCCACAGGTATCGTGGTGGCCGGTCTGCTCCGTCCCGGCATTCTCCTCGAAGTGGAAGCCATAGCCGTTATAGGATAACCTTTGAATTTGCCGAGGAGCGTTCATGGACTGGGAAGAGCTGTTCGCTGACAGGGTGGAGGCCATCGGGGTCTCAGACCTGGACGGGCTGTTCGCGCTCATCGAGAAGCCTGAAGTAATCTCCTTCGCAGCGGGCGTACCCTGCGCCTCATCCTACCCGCTCGACCGCATCAAAGCGGTCGTGGACCACACTTTCGCCACCGACATCGTACAAGCACTGGGCTACGGCGCCGACAGGGGCTGGAGCCCGCTCAGGGAATGGGTGGCGGAACACGTGGGCACCGTAGAGGGGCT
>JAUXIQ010000140.1 GCA_030620925.1 Nitrospinota bacterium | reverse complement strand
GTCCCCGTGGCTCCCCTCGGCGGGATGGAGGAAGAAAGCGGGCGTTCCCGTGCTGGCCAGGGTGGACGCTATTTTACCGGCCACCAGCCCCGATTTGCCCATCCCGGTAACGATCACTTTTCCCTTACAGTCGTACAATATGTCCACGGCTTGCAGGAAAGATTTTCCGATGCGGGGTATGAGCGCGTTTATGGCGCTGCTCTCTATGGTGAGCACATCTTTTGCGAGGTCGGTAATTTCATCCTGGTCGTTCATTTCATCCACCTGGTAACGAAGAACAGAAAAACTTGTTTTCCTGGTAATTACAAAATAATAGCATACCGCTTAAAATTGATGCAAACATTTAATATAACAACCCCGGCGCAGGCAGGGGGCCTGAGATTGCTCCGGTCGGCAGGATCAGCCTGAAGCTTCAGCCCGACCGGATCGTGTTGCTGAATTTCGTTTTATGAAGTATGAGCGACCATTAAGGTGGAATTTGAAGTCTATTTGTGGTAACTACACTGGGAAGCGGCGTTGATCGAGTAGAAAAATTACTGACCCGTTTGAGTGACAACAATTTCAGATGAGAGGATACAACAAATGTGGATTAAAGAGCCGGCCACCATAAACGAGCGGCTGGAATATCTGGGCGAATTCGATATGTGTACTTACCTGTTGAAGGGTGAGGAATATATGTTGATCGAGGGCGCCATGAGTTATTTGGTCCCTACACTTCTCCAGCAGATAGAGGAGAGGGGCATAGACACCGGCCGCATAACACGCTACCTCATCCTTCATTCCCACTACGACCACTGCGGCGCAGTGCCGCCCATCAAGAAAAAGCTCCCGCACATCAAGGTGGTGGCTTCTCACCGCGCCAGGGAAATTTATGCCAAGGAAAAGGCCGTTAAGTTCATCCAGTATATGAACCGGCAGGAGCTTGAGAAGCACGGCATGGCCGAGGACTGGGGCGGGTTGTCCCTCGCCTTCGATGGCATAGAGGTGGATGAGGCGGTGGGCGATGGAGATGTGATAGACCTGGGCCAGGGTGTCACCGTCGAGATAATTGCCATGCCGGGGCACAGCTCCTGCGCCATCGCCGCCTATGTTCCCGTCATTAAAGCTCTCTTCGGGACGGACGCCGCGGGAATACCGGACGCAAACGGGGTGGTCTTCCCCATGGGTAACGAGGACTATCTGCAGTTTCAGCGATCGCTCTCACGTCTCAAAGACTATCCCATAGAAATGGTGGGTGCCCCCAATCACGGCATATTTACCGGAGAGGAGGGGCGCGACTACTTGAGAAAGTCCCTCGAAGCCACCGAGAATTTCAGGCAGAAGATGCTATCCATTTACAGAAGCACGGGGGACATCGAGGAAACCACGATGCAGGTCACTGACGACTACTTAGGCGAGGCCGGTGAAGGGGTGGTTCCCAAGGATATCATGCAAGCGCTCTTCAGGTCCATGGTGAAAAACGTGGTGGAAGGAGAAGAAGCGGGCGGTTGATTGCAGGTTTCTTCAAAGGTTTAATCCTAATAACTGAGAGGCGATACATGGAAGGCAAAGTCATGACCGTGTTGGGCCCCATAGAGCCCGGGGAATTGGGGATAACGTTAACTCACGAGCACCTGTTCATGGACGGCCGCTGCTGGTGGAACGAGCCCAAGGAGGCCACTAAAAAGGCCATCGCTCACGCTCCCCTGGAGATCACCAACCTGGGAGAAGTTAGGCGGAACCCGTTGACTAATCTGGACAACCTGGTCCAGTTCGACATCGAGGTGGCCCTGGAAGAGGCCATCGCTTTCAAGAGGGCCGGGGGAAAAAGTATAGTAGACGTCACCAATATGGGTATCGGCCGCGACCCTGCGGCGCTGAAAAGCGTGGCCCAACAGACTGGACTGAACATAATAATGGGCAGCGGATACTATACCCAGGCTTCTCATCCGCCCGAAGTGGCCCAGAAATCGGTTCAGGAGATAGCCGACCAGTTGATTGGGGAGATAACCGACGGGGTCAGGAGGGTAGGGGTCCGGCCGGGGCTCATCGGTGAGATAGGGACCAGCTCGCCCATTACCCCCGATGAGGAGAAGGTCCTGCGGGCGGCGGCCGTAGCCAGCCTGCGGACCGGCGCCCCCCTCAGCGTTCACCCGCACCCCCATAGGAAAGAGGGTTTGCGCATTCTTGACATACTGGAAGAGGAAGGGGCCAGGCTCGAACGGGTGATAATATGCCACATGAACGCCACTGCGGACGATCTGGATTACCATAAAGCCATCGCCGCAAAGGGGGCTTACACCGAATACGATACCTTCGGGATGGAGATTTATCAGGACACCTACCGGACTCATTTCTCCTCGGACATGGTTTCCATCGACGCCGTCAAAGAAATGATAGACTCCGGGTTCCTGAGCAACCTGCTCATCTCCCATGACGCCTGCTTCAAGATTTGCCTCCAGCGATACGGGGGATGGGGCATCTCCCACATCCTGAACCATCTTCCCCCCTATATGCGAGCCGCCGGTATCACTGATGAAGACTTGCAAACCATAATGGTGGAAAATCCGGCGAGGATTCTGACTTTCGTGGAGCCCACTCCGGCATGAAAGTCGCGGGGTTCCGGAAATAGAGTATTCCACAGCGGAAAACGGTTTTGACTCTGCCCCCAGCATCGAATAAAATCTAATATAGGATACTGATTTCCTTTTACTTTTTCCATCTTCAATATGCTGGCGGGACCCATGCTCACCCTGTTCAACACGCTGACAGGCGACAAAGAGCCCTTCCAGCCCATAACGCCGGGGCTGGCGAAAATTTATTCCTGCGGGCCCACTGTCTACCGCTTCCCCCATATCGGCAACATGCGCATATACCTCATGTCCGACTGGCTTCGGAGGGCGCTCGAATATTTCGGCTGCCGCGTGGTGCACGTCAAGAACATTACCGATATCGGCCACATGCGTCAGGAGATGCTGGAGCGCGGCGAAGATAAAGTCATCGCCGCCGCCAGGGCCGCCGGTAAGACGCCCCTGGAGATAGCTCAATACTATACCGAAGCATTTTTCCTCGATGAGCGGAAGCTGAACATCCTGCCCGCTCAACATTTTCCCAGAGCCACCGAACACGTCCCCGAGATGATAGCCATAGTAGAGAACCTTATGGGGCAGGGTTACGCCTATCAGAGCGGGGGCAATATCTATTTCGATGTTAAGGGGTTTGAGGGTTACGGCCGGCTCTCCGGCAACCGATTGGAGTCGCTCCTGGAAGGGGTGAGGGTGGAGGCGGACACCAGCAAACGGAACCCTGAGGATTTCACCCTCTGGAAATTCGCCGAACCGGGGCGGGAAATGAAGTGGCCCAGCCCCTGGGGTGAGGGGTTTCCGGGGTGGCATATCGAGTGTTCCGCCATGTCCATGAAATATCTGGGAGAGGAGTTCGATATACATACCGGCGGCGTGGATAACATTTTTCCCCATCACGAGGGTGAGATAGCGCAGTCGGAAGCAGCCGTGGGGCACCGCGTTGTCAACCACTGGGTGCACGGCCAACATCTTCTGGCCGACGGGCTGAAAATGGCCAAATCCACCGGGAACGCCTACATCATCGCCGATATAGAGAAGCGGGGATACGATCCGCTGGCCTTCCGATACCTGTGTCTCGGCGCCCATTACCGCAGCCGGCTCAACTTCACCATAGGCTCTCTGAAGGCGGCGCAGGCGCGGCTGCTGAAATTAAGGAAGAACGCCGCCCTGCTGGCCGGAGAGACGGGAGGGGTGGGGAGCAGAAGCCCGCGATGCGCCCACTGGGAGCTTGAGTTCGGGCAGGCGGTAGCCGACGACCTGGCGCTACCCAGGGCGCTTACCGTTCTGTGGCGCATGCTCAAGGCCGACCTCTCGGCCGGAGAAAAGCTCTGGCTGTTATGGGAGTTCGATCGGGTTCTGGGGCTGGACATCAAGGGATGGCTCTATGAAAATCAGAAGACGCGCCGGGATGTTCAGGAGCCGCTGAAAGAGCGCAAGGCGCACCGGGAGTCCTCGAGCTTCATCGAGGCCGACCAGCTGAGGGAAATGATAATGGCCACCGGCTACGAGATAATGGACACCTCTGAAGGACCCCTTGCCATTCGCAATCCCTACCTTACGATGGGTGCCGGGAAGGGGGGAGCGGAGCCCGTTTCGAGCTCCGCCGAGGTGGAATCGCTCATATCGGAGCCTGACGGGTGTGAGTTCTCGGTGAACCTTCTGGCCCACGACAACTTTCCGGAGTTGAAACGCTGTCTGGACAGCGTTCTGAGCTGGTCGGAGGGATACGACCTGGAGATCATCCTGGTCCAGAACGGCTCCCTGGACGAGACCGCCGAGCTTATAGAAGATTTTTCAGTCGTCCATGAAAACCTCCGGATAATAGACGCCGATCACTACCTGGGAGAGGCGGCGGGAAGGAACGTAGGGCTCAAACAGAGCTGCGGGAAATACGTGATTCTCCTCGACGGCTGCGCCGAGCTTAAGGGGGACGTCTTCGGCCCCATCCGCGAGACACTGGCGGATGAAAAGGTGGGAGTAACCGGCGCCCGTGGGGTGCTCACCGAAGACCTGCACGAGTTTAAAGATGCGCCCACCCCCAGGGTGGACGCCATGCTCGGCTACTGCTTCGCTTTCCGGCGTGGGCTGTTAAGTGAGGTGGGACTGATGGACGAAAAATTCAGGTTCTACCGCAACCTCGACCTGGACTACAGCTTCCAGTTTCGGGATAAAGGATATATCCTCCAGACCACCCCCGACCTCCCCATCCAGATTTACGATCGTATGGACTGGGCGGCCATGCCCCAGGACGAGAGGGATAGGAATAGCAAAAAGAACTTCTACCGCTTCCTGACCAGGTGGCATCACCGCACCGACTTGTTGAAATCTAAACCCTGACCTGCCATAATCGGCCCCGAAAAGATTTTCTCCGCGGCATGGCGCCACGATTTCGTGCTGCCGTTAGAATCCGTCCATTCAGAAGGAATTGAGTCCAGATGGAATCCATATATCTGACTGAAGAACACAGTTTATTAAGGAACAGCGTGCGGAAATTCGTGGAGGCGGAAATAACCCCGCATATCGAAGAGTGGGAGGAGAAGGGAGAGATACCCAGGGCGCTCTTCAGCAAGGTGGGTGAGCTGGGCTATTTCGGCATAAGATACCCCGCCGAATACGGGGGCAGCGAAGCCGATTTCTTCTCCACCATCGTGCTCTGCGAGGAGCTTGGCCGCAGCCAGAGCCTGGGCGTGGCCAACAGTCTCATAACCCACTCCGAAATGGCCGCCCATTTCATCAACGTCCACGCCACCCCGGCGCAGAAGGAGGCTTACCTGGTGCCGGCCATCACCGGCGAGAAGATACTGTGCCTGGGCATAACCGAGCCCAACGCCGGTTCCGACGTGGCTTCCATAGAGACCACCGCCATCCGGGAAGGCGACGAATACGTCATCAACGGCAGCAAGATGTTCATCACCAACGGGAGCTTCGCCGATGCCATAGTCCTGGCCGTGAGGACGGGTAAGGGGGGCAGACACAGGGATATCAGCGTCCTCCTGTTCGATACCGATACTTCGGGATTTTCCGGTTCAAAGATCAAAAAAATCGGTCATCACGTGTCGGGCACTTCCGCCCTCGCTTTTGAAGACTGTCGCATTCCCGCCGACAGGCTTCTCGGAGAAGAAGGCCAGGGGTTTTACGCCATCATGAACACTTTCCAGGCGGAGCGTCTGGTCGTCTCCGCTTACAGCCTGGGTGCGGCACAGAAAGTTTACGAGGATGCGCAGCAATACGCAAAGGACAGGGTGGCTTTCGGCCGACCCATAAGCAAGTTCCAGGTGGTGGCCCACAAGCTGGCGGATATGGGCATAGACTTGGAAGCCTCGCGCCAACTGCTCTACCACGCGTCGTGGCTTTTCCAGGAAGGTAAGGATTATCGAAAAGAGGTGGCCATGATCAAGGTGTTCGCCGCCCGGGTGCACCACCACCTGGCGGATGAAGCTCTGCAGATACACGG
>JAUXIQ010000171.1 GCA_030620925.1 Nitrospinota bacterium | reverse complement strand
GGATTCTGAGAAGAAAGAGATGTGAAGCCCCCTTTGAACACCGAACCATCTAATCATTTTGACCCTGAAATGATAACCTGCGTGTGGAGCGTTACGGCAAACGTAATTCCGGCTTTCCTTGTCGGGTCAGATAGGAGAAATCCATGTTTGACGACATGGCCTATTAGCCCCTCAACCCCTAGGATTAGAATGGAGAAGAAATGATCGACCTGGGCCGCCTATCGTTGAACATCGGCCTGGTTTTAGCCTTTTACGTGGCTGCAGTTTCCGCCTACGCCGGTATTAAGGATAGAGAAGACCTGATGAAGAGCGCGCGCAACGGTGTGCACACGCTCACGGCGCTTCTAACCCTTGCTTCCATAGCACTGATTTACGTGCTGCTCAAAAAAGATTTCAGCCTGGAATACGCGGCCAGCTATAACAGCCGGGATTTGCCCCTTGCCTATGCGGTTACGGCGTTCTGGGCCGGCCAGAAAGGCTCCCTCCTGTTGTGGGCCTGGCTTTTATCGCTGTTTTCCTCCATCGTACTTTTGCGCCGGAGGGAGGAGGACAGTCAGCTCATGCCTTATGTAGTCAGCGTTCTCATTGCTTCCCTGGCCTTTTTCTTAATAATGCTCACCTTCGCCACCGACCCTTTTGAGAGGCTCGCTGTGCCCGTTTACGACGGAAGAGGGCTTAACCCACTTCTGCAGAATCCGGGAATGATAATTCACCCCCCGACTCTATACCTGGGATATGTGGGGTTTACGATTCCATTCGCATATGCTATAGCGGCGCTTATTACGGGCAAGCTGGGGGACTCCTGGATAAAAGCCACCCGCAGATGGACGCTCTTCTCATGGTATTTCCTCGGCATGGGAATACTTTTAGGTGCGCAGTGGGCGTACGTAGAGCTCGGATGGGGCGGCTACTGGGCCTGGGACCCGGTGGAGAACGCTTCGCTGATGCCCTGGC
This sequence comes from Nitrospinota bacterium, assembly GCA_030620925.1. GTDB lineage: Bacteria > JAUXIQ01 > JAUXIQ01 > JAUXIQ01 > JAUXIQ01 > JAUXIQ01. Next base: position 4,239 of record JAUXIQ010000171.1, on the reverse strand, counting down.
TCACAGGCACCGCGTTTCTGCATTCGGTTATGATACAGGAAAAAAAGGGTATGCTGAAAGTGTGGAACATTGTGCTCATCTTGGCTACCTTTTCCCTGTCCATCTTCGGGACGTTCCTGACCAGAAGCGGGATTGTCTCATCGGTTCACGCGTTCGGCCAGTCCCCTCTCGGGTACTTTTTCCTTATATTCCTGGGCGTTGTTCTGGCTTTTTCCTTGTTCCTCCTGTTCCGGCGTCTTCCCGACCTCAAGAGCAAGGACGAACTCGATTCTCTCCTCTCCAGAGAAAGCTTTTTCCTCTTTAATAATCTAATCCTGGTGGTTATCACCATCGTCATCCTCTGGGCCACCACTTTTCCCCTTATTTCAGAAGCCGTCAAGGGAGTCAAAATTACCGTGGGCCCGCCCTTTTTCAACAAGGTGAATGTGCCCCTGGGTCTGGCGCTCATCCTGGTCACAGGTATCTGCCCTCTCATCGCCTGGAGAAAGGCGACCGCCAAAAACCTGAAGCGAAACTTCACCGCTCCGTTGGTGGCGGCGTTTATAGGCGCTGCAGTATTGACGGCAGCAGGCGTTCACAAAACTTACGCCCTCATATCCTTCACTTTATGTATCTTTGTAACGACCACCATCGTAATGGAATTTTATCGTGGAACCTCAGCCAGACGGGAAATGATAGGAGAAGGATTATTCAGTGCGCTGGGTAATCTGGTGTGGCGCAATAAGCGCAGGTACGGCGGCTACCTGGTACATATTGGAATGGTAATGGTCTTTGTGGGAATAACCGGCTCCTCGGCTTACAAATACGAAAAGGAAGCGGTGTTGGAAAAGGGTCAGTCGGTCCAGGTGCAGGATTACTCCATCAAATACAGCGGCATGGAGTTCCAGCGAAAAGAGAACATGGAGATTGCGGCCGCCCTCCTGGAAGTTCGCAGCGACGGAATAATGGTAGACGAAATGCGACCTGAGAAGAACTTCCACTTCTCGCAGCCGGATCAGCCGACAACCGAAGTGGCCATCTTGTCTACCTATAAGGAAGACCTCTACGTTCTGCTGGCCGGTTACGAAGAGGGGGGCATGCGAGCCACCTTCAAATTTTTTATCAATCCGCTGGTGACCTGGATATGGACGGGGGGGATGATGCTCACTGTGGGCACCATTATCGCCATGCTTCCGGATAAGAGAGAGAAACGGAGAGTCGCCGCCGCCCTGTCGTTGGAAGGAAGAGAAGTCGGCGTTAAGGAATAGAAAATTTACGTATTTTATCCTAGGGGGTCCTGATGTCCCTCTACGGAGGAAGGGCAAACAGGGACCTTCTATCAGGAGAAAATTTATTGATAACAGTCTTCGCTTTTATCGTAATAGCGGCAGTGCTGCTGGCGGTGGGGTATCCCCTATGGCTCAAGCGGAGAGGTGCTTCTTACCTGCACCTGGGAGAACGAAACGAAAGCGGAGACTTGACTTTCCGCAAAGAGTCTCTCTACGCCACCATTAAAGAGCTGGATTTCGATTTCAAGACGGGCAAACTGTCCGCTGAAGATTATGAGGAGTTGCGCAAGAAGTATCGTGAAAAGGCCATGGCCCTGCTCCATGAGATGGAAAAGAGCGGTTTGTCCGGAGAGATTGATGATAGAATTGAAGAAGAGATCAGGGCACGCCGAAGGCAGGTTGCGGAGAAATCCCAGGTAGAGGGAGCAGAGGCGAGAGGGGATACCGGCGGAGGTGTCTACTGTCCCGGTTGTGGTGAAGGATGTCCCCCTGGCCATAGTTTCTGTCCCTATTGCGGGGCGGAACTTCCCGCTTCCGATTAATCCGCCTACAAGGTTTATTCCCTTATATCATCACCCCGCGTGGAGGAGAGAGTTGCTCAAAAGATTTTTTGCAGGTTTGTTGTTAGCCCTTGTCCTGGTGGTTGCGGCGCATGCCCAAGAAAAAACAGGTGTGGGAACCATAGAGGGCAGGGTGTTGAACGGCACCGATGAGAGCATACTTTATGCCGGACAAGAAGTACTGCTCATGGTCTTCTCTAAAGGTGTACGCACACAACAGAGAAAGGCGACAACAGACGGTAAGGGAAATTTCAGGTTCACCGGCTTGCCGGTGAATCCGAAATTGCTATATATAATCACCGCTAACTATAACAACGTACTCTATGTTTCAGAGCGAATCAAATTGGTTGATTCCAGGAAGGCAAACTACATTTTAACCGTATACGAGACGACCGACTCGGATAAGGACATCGCCATCGAATCGCATCATCTCATAGTGGAGTTGGAGCCGGGGGGTTACCGGATAGTTGAAATGCTCACCCTCAACAACAAGGGTAATCGGACAGTCGTGAGTTCTGAGCGAAGTGATGAGCAAAGAGCTTTTCCCCTCTTTTTCCCTTTGCCGCGGGGCTACAGAGATCTAAAGATCATGGAGAGGATTCCGTCTAATCGCATCGAAGAGAAACCCGACGGCTTCTACGTCCAGAAACATCTGCTGCCCGGGCAGTCGCAAATGAACTACACTTATCAATTGCCTGAACTTCCGCTGCCCTTGAAGTGGAGTAAGAAAGTGAAATACCCCACAAAGAATCTTAGCGTTTTCTACGGGGGATTCAACGCCGATATCAGCTCTAACAAGCTGAAGAATATGGGGGTAATGAAATTCGGAGATAGAGATTACCTGTTCCTTAAAGGAGAGAAACTGCCGGCAAACTCTTCCTTCTCTATATTCTTGCGGAGCAGCATAGGCGGAACTGCATGGGTGGCACAAAACCAGGCCCTGCTTACGGTTATCTTTATAGCAGGGTTGTGTGTTGTCTTAGGGACTTTTATTGTCTTGAGACGAATGCGCCAAAAGCCGGGAGAAGTTGAAGCTGTTTCGGCGGATGACAGTGCGGAGCAGAGAAACGAGCTTATAGAATCTATAGCCTCTCTTGATGAGCGCTTCGAGGCGGGTGAAATATCCCGCAAGGCATACGAGAGAGAGAGGGGTGAGAAAAAGGTGCAGCTATTGGAGATAATACGCTTGATGGGAAATAAATAAGGCGGACTTCAGGATTAACTGTCTACAAGGTTGCGGACGAGCAGCATCAAGAGTGTTTTGCCATGTGGGGGGGCCGGCAAAGGTTGGATGAACAAATTACAGTAGAAGTGGAGAGCCTTACCAGATCATTCGGCCATGTGATGGCATTAGATGGTGTGGACCTGAAAGTCAATCGCGGTGAGTTCATGACTGTTTTCGGGCCTAACGGGGCGGGGAAAACCACCCTTATCAGGATACTCTCGGCGGTACTCAGGCCCACATCCGGCACGGTAAAAATCACGGGGCGGGAATTGCAGAAAGAGGGGGAGGAGATAAGGAAAAAGATAGGCCTGCTTTCGCACAACTCATTCCTCTACCCCAATTTGACCGCGCAGGAAAACTTAAAGTTCTACGGCCGGATTTACAATCTTACAGCGCTGGAGGAGAGAATAGAAGAGGTCCTCGAAGAGGTGGGGCTCAAACACCGAAAGGACGATCTGGTGAGGACCTACTCCAGAGGAATGCTACAACGACTGGCCATTGCAAGATGCGTTCTCCATAATCCCCAGATCATCTTTTTGGACGAGCCCTATACCGGTCTTGACCAGCATGCCGCCATCACCTTGAGGAAGATTCTGGCCCGGCTGCATAATAGAGATCGATCCATCATTATGACCACCCATAACATTCAGCGCGGGCTCGAGCTCTGCGATACTGTGGCCATACAGGTGAGCGGCAGGATCGTCTATAAGGAGAGTATGGAGAACGTAGACAAGGACGATTTCGAGGCACTCTATTTCCGGAGCGTCGAGGGCAGCTAAGCGATGTTTTTAAAAACGGTGTGGGCCGTGCTGTGGAAGGACGTTATAGCCGAGATAAGGACCAAGGAAGCGTTTATCTCCATGCTGGTCTTTTCCCTGCTGGTTATAGTGATGTTCAACTTCGCCTTCGAGCCCGGCACGGAAGCGATGCGCGAGGTGGCGCCCGGCATCCTTTGGGTGGCGTTCATCTTCGCCGGGGTCCTGGGGCTCAATAAATCCTTCGTGGGCGAGAAGGAGAACGACTGCATACAGGGACTGCTCTTGAGCCCCGCTGATCGATCGGCCATTTACCTCGGTAAAATGTTAAGCAACCTGGTGTTCATGGGAGTGGTGGAGGCCATTTCGTTGCCCGCATTCGCAGTGTTTTTCAATATCCGGATTGCTCCCGTCCTGCCTCAGCTTATTCT
>JAUXIQ010000315.1 GCA_030620925.1 Nitrospinota bacterium | reverse complement strand
GGGTCCAGGGGAGGGGAGATTTATTGCTGGCGGAATCGCGGCAAGATGCCGCTCCTACAAGAGCCAAGTGGGAGCGCGGAACGCGGGACAGGCGTGACCGTAGGGGCGGGTTTCAAACCCGCCCACCAGGATGATGGGAATTTGCGTAGGGGCAGGCCCCTGTGCCTGCCCTATCTGGACATTCCCCGGAAATAAGGCGATAAGGACCCCTCTACAGAATAGATACAAAAATAGAAAAATATTGCACAACATGCAAAATAATTCTTGACAGAAATAGACAGGTTTACTATTATTCGTTGTTAATACTTTTTCAACGGGTTTATTCTTGAAAAGGTCGAACCAGTAACAGGGGTACAGTCAACCGTGCCCGACGTCACCGGTAAAAAAATGCGCAAATCGAGAAGCAGAAGGGATATCTCTTCCCTCATCGGCACCACGCCCATGTTGAGGCTGAACAGTCTCTCCCGGCCCGGCGGAACGAACATTTACGCTAAGATAGAATCCCTGAACCCCGGGGGCAGCGTGAAGGACCGCATCGCCCTGGGCATGGTGGCCGACGCCGAACGCCGCGACCTGCTGAAATCCGGGGGCACCATCATAGAACCCACCACCGGCAACACCGGAATAGGGCTGGCCGTGGTGGGTGCGGCGAAGGGATACGGGGTCATACTGGTCACCCCGGAAGGGCTCAGCGAGGAGCGAAGAAGGCTCCTCACGCTCCTGGGCGCTGAAATCGTGTTCAGCCCCCGGGAGTGGGGAATGCGCGGCGCCATAGAAATGGCCTATGAGCTTGCGGCCCGCAACAAGGGCTATTTCATGCCCCAGCAATTCCACAACCAGGCCAATCCGGAGACGCACAGAAGGACCACGGCGGTGGAAATCATCAAAAACATGGGCGACAACGCGGTGGACTGCTTCGTGGCGGGTGTGGGCACGGGGGGCACCATCACCGGAGTGGGAGAAGTGCTCAAAGGCAGATACCACGATACCGCCGTAGTAGCCGTCGAGCCCAACAAGTCGGCCGTCCTGTCCGGCAGCCCTCCCGGACCCCACGGAATACAGGGCATCGGCGCCGGGTTCATACCCAAGGTGCTAAACGTGAACATAATAGATAAGGTCGTCCCCGTGGACGAGCACGACGCCTACCACACAGCCCGCCGCCTGGCCAGAGAAGAAGGTCTTCTGGTGGGCGTATCCTCCGGCGCGGCGTGTTATGCCGCCCTCCAGATGGCTGATGAACTGGGCCGGGGCAAAAACCTTGTGGTCGTCTTCCCCGATTCAGGAGAACGGTACCTTCACACAGACTCGTTCTCCTGTTCAGAGAAGAATGAGTGATACATATTATGGTTATAATAAAAAGATTATACCCATCGATTTCAACTATAAAAATATGGAGGAAGACCTAAATGTCCGTTCAAGTGAGAATACCTACTCCACTGCAGAAACTTACTCAAAACCAGTCCCAGGTCGCGGCCGAGGGAAGCGACATCGTCTCCCTCTTCGATGAGCTTGAGAAACAGTTTCCGGGCATCAAGGAACGCATCTTCGACGAGGCGGGCTCCTTGCGCAGGTTCGTCAATATCTACATCAACGACGAGGACATACGCTTCCTGGATGGCGACAAAACCGCACTCAAAGACGGAGACGAGGTATCCATCGTGCCCGCTATAGCCGGAGGCATTTAACAGGCATACGCCGAAACCTGAGACAGGGAGAAAAGATGTTCGACTTCAGCGAAGAGCAGATAGTCAGATACAGCAGGCACATCATACTTCCCGAAATAGGGGGCAAGGGGCAGAAGAAGCTCCTGGAAGGGAAAGTCCTGCTCGTAGGTGCGGGGGGATTAGGCTCGCCTTCGGCGTATTATCTGGCCGCGGCCGGCGTAGGCAAGATAGGTATCGTGGACATGGACGTGGTGGACCTGAGTAACCTCCAGCGCCAGATTCTCCACCACACCGGCGACCTGGGCCGCGCCAAGACCGATTCGGCTAAAGAGAAACTGAACGCCCTCAATCCCGACGTGGAGCTTAACACCTACAATGAGCGGGTGAGCTCGGAAAACATAATGGAGCTCTTCCGGGACTACGACATAATAGTGGACGGCTGCGACAATTTCCCCACCCGCTACCTGATAAACGACGCCTGCGTGCTGACCGGCAAGGTCAACGTCCACGGCTCCATCTTCCGTTTCGAGGGACAGGCCACAGTTTTCCAGCCCGGCAACGGGCCCTGCTACCGCTGCCTCTACCCCGATCCGCCGCCGCCGGGCATGGTGCCCAGTTGCCAGGAAGCGGGGGTGCTCGGCGTGCTACCCGGTCTGATAGGAACGGTGCAGGCGGTGGAGACGCTCAAACTCATCCTGGGGGTGGGGGAAACGCTTGTGGGGAGGCTCCTCCTCTACGACGCACTGAGCCTCAGGTTCAGGGAGATGAAGCTGCGCCGGGACCCCGATTGTCCCATTTGCGGCGAGAACCCCTCCATCAAGGAACTGATCGATTACGAGGAGTTTTGCAACATCCAGGCGGCAAGAGGACATTAATCGCCCGTCCAGTCGAACTCACGGGCTAAACCGGAGAATCGAGTCTGATGGCTGAAAAGAAGAAGGGAAAACTGGGGCTCATGCTTACCACCAGCACCGAGAGCGAGAACACGCACACCGTCATAAAGCTGGCCGAAGCCGCACTGGAAGAAGGCCTGGAGGTCTCCATCTTCCTCATGTGCGACGGCGTCTACAACATGAGCGTGGAACCTTTGAACGCCCTTGCAGAGCGGGGCGCCCGGCTTTCCCTATGCGCCCATAACGCCGATGAGCGGAAACTGGAGAAAAAGGGGCCCATACTCTTCGGAAGCCAGTACGACCTGGCCGACATAGTCGCCGAATCGGACAGTTTCCTGGCTTTCAACTGAGGGGGGGGAGATGGAAGACACCGTAACAGTAGTCATCACCAGAACCCCCTTTAATACCTTCAGGAACTCGGAAGCCCTGCGCATGGGCGTGGGCCTGACCCTCAACGATGATAACCGGGTGCAGGTGGCCTTCCTGGGAGACGGGGTCTACACCCTGGCGCCGATAAAGCCGGAAGCGGTAGGTTCGCTGGAAACGGAAAAGCACCTGGAGACCTTGAAGCTCCTCAACTGCAGGCTGGTGGCCGAGAAAGAGGCGGTGGAGGAGAGGCTGGGGGGGGCCGGCACAAGACATGAGGTGGAACTCATCGCCGGTGAAGAAATCTTCGATATCATTAATCAGAGTAAAACCGTTATCAGATATTAACCGAAAACAGATCGTGGGGTAGACCATGAGCGAGAGCAACGTAGTTGCCAACAGAGACACCAAAGGTCATACCCGGTCCATAATAGATTTAATAGGGAACACCCCTTTGGTGAAGATCAACACCATAACCCCCGACAAGCCGGGGGTGGAAATCTACGCCAAGCTGGAATGGTTTAATCCGG
>JAUXIQ010000307.1 GCA_030620925.1 Nitrospinota bacterium | reverse complement strand
GAGGGAGGTTTTTTCCGATATTCGACTGACAGGGAGTGGAAGGTGCCTCATTTCGAAAAGATGCTGGAGGATAACGCTTTGCTGCTTAGGGTCTATCTCATGGCATATCAGCATACCTCGCAGGAAAAATACGCGGAGAAAGCCGCTGATATCATGAGGTTTATAGACCATAACCTCTCTCACCCCGAACTGGGCGCTTTCTACGGCAGCCAGGACGCCGATGAAGAATACTATTCCCTCCCCATGGAAAAGCGGGAGGAGAAAGGCGCCCCTTACATTGATAAGACCTACTAGACTGATTGGAACGCCGCGGTCGTCTCCTCCTACCTGCTGGCCTCAGTGGCGCTCGGCGATGAACGGCATGCCCGGGTCGGGTTCAAAACGCTCGAATTCATACTTAAGAACGCACTACAGGAAGAGAGGGGGATATTTTCTCACTATTTCAACGGCGATCGATCAGAGGTGGCTTTCCTGTCGGACCAGGCGGCGGTGCTCAAAGCGCTCCTCGACGCTTTCGAGCTCACTCAGGAAGGTAAGTATCTCAGGCGCGCCGAAGAGCTGCTGGCATCCGGCCTGGATCTGTTTTATGACGGTGAAAAAGGCGCCTTCTATGATATACCATCCGATTCCCACACGCTGGGTACGCTCAAATATCGGATGAAACCCCTGGATGAGAACGCACGGATGGTAGAGGTTCTGACCAGACTGTACTACCTCACCGGCGATAAGCGCTGCTCTGACCTGGCGGAAGAGACCATGGCCCTGTTTTACGCCTCATACCGGGATCAGAGCATTATGGCCTCCACTCTGGCCAGCGCGGCTCTCTCCCTGGGAGACCCCCCGCCAGTTATCCATATCGTGGGTGATAAAGGGCTGCAAAAGACCAAAGATTTCCTCCATTCCTGCCTGGAGATATTTGAGTCGAGGCGCGTGGTTCGGCTCCTGGACCCCTCCGAGGATGAGGAATACCTTTCCAGCCTGGGTTATCCTCTCAGCCGGGAACCCGCTGCCTACGTCTGTTTCCCAGGCGGGTGCGAGGGGCCGTTCAGGGAGGTTGAGGAGGTCAGGAAAAAGATAAACGCGAGAAATTCTTGATCCTGTGGCGGACAGGTAAGGAGATATACAGATGTTAGCCAAACTATTGGAAGAAGTGCTCCAGCTCAAGGACATAGTTCTCACCGTCGGAATTCCTGAATCCGTGGCCGAGCTTTTCATTAAGGAACCCGAGATCGAATTTTCCGACGGCTGGCTCACCTGTGAGTGCAGGGATTGGCACATACACATGAAATATGAGGACCTGAAGGAAGTTAAATTTGTTGAAGCACCCAGTCACGGTTCTGAGCAGTTAAGCTACAGCATCAGGTTCATTGACCATGAGGGCAGGCAGCGCCTGGCCGTCTATTTTCTCGATCTTTACGATGAGAGCGGCAAGCTTCGTGAAGAAAAACTGGAGCCGTACAGGAGGCTTAAGGGCGAATTCGAGGCAAATACCTAGCTAAGGTGCCGGCTAATCCCTGTTTCCTGCCAAAACTTTGTCTTCGGCGAAAATAACCTGCCGGTCTGCCCCCGGTGGTGAGGGGGCTATGCCGTAGAATTGCCAGGCTCGAATTTCATGCATATGCGGTGAAAGTTCAGGAGCCGGCGGGCAAACGGCGCGGAGCTCCAGTTTGATTTTTCCATCCTTATATCCGCACAGACAGCCATAACCTGAGTTTTGTGAACCCTTTCAGGGAACGGAATGAGCACTCTATTATAAGATTCAAATCAGAGGTGAAAATGTTTCAAACCCCGTTTGTAAAGTCGGACAATCCCTGAGAGCTGATGGCTGCCTAAAGTATTGATATAAGGTCTAATTTAAGCTCTGCATGGCTCTGATGCGCATGTTCTAAAATGGGCATTTTCCCCTAAAGTATTTTGAAGAAATTGACGACAAGATGATTAGTTTAGCTACATCCTATATCGTGAAAATCCAAATTGCCGGGAAACGAAGTAAGATCAATAGGATGGAATAAAAATGACAATTGACAGGGAAGGTTCGAACCTGAAAATTCTGATAGTCGACGACGAGCCAGACATCTGTGAGCTTCTCAGAAGGTATTTTATCATTAAGGGTTATACGGTGAATACGGCCTGTTCCGGTGTGGAAGCCCTGGATATGATCATCAGGGATTCTAACAGCGCGCCGGATATCATTCTGATGGATATCCGAATGCCGGAGATGGATGGCCTGGAACTTCTCCGGAACGTCCGGAAGATGGACCAGGAGTTACCCATAATAATGGTTACCGCTCTTAATGATACCGAAATCGCTGTTTCTGCCATGAAGAACGGCGCCTTCGACTACGTTACCAAACCCATAGACCTGAAGAGCCTGAGCGCGAACATACAAAATGCCCTGGAAAAAGGCCGTTTAGTGAAAAAGGTAAGGAAATATAGAGAAAGCCTGGAGGCAAAGATAAAGCAGAGTGCGGATGCTTTAACCATCGCCATGAGTGAGATCGATAAGTCGAAGAGCAGGATAAAGGAGGCTCACCGCGATACCATCTATCGTCTGTCTCTGGCCGCTGAGTTCAGAAACCAGGAGACTGCGTCTCACCTGAAACGTATAAGCGAATACTCGGTGATTATTGCAACCGCTCTGGGGTGGGACGTAGAGGACATCGCAAGCCTTAAAGTGGCCAGCGTAATGCACGATATCGGGAAGATCGGCATCCCCGACTCCATACTGCTTAAACCCGGGAGCTTGAGCAAGAATGAATTCGAAGATATCAAGAAACACTCCATCATAGGTTTCGAAATTCTTTACGGCTCCGAGGTCGATTTCCTCAAGATGGCCCAGGACATCGTGTTGACCCACCATGAGAAGTGGGATGGGAGCGGTTATCCTTTGGGCCTGAGAGGTGAGCAGATACCCTTTGCGGGGCGTATAGTCGCTGTTGTGGATGTCTTCGATGCCCTCACCTCGCCCCGCGTCTATAAGGCTGCCTTTGCCAATGAAGAGGCATACAGCATTGTGCGGGAAGGCTCCGGAAAGCATTTCGATCCGATGGTTGTGAGAGCTTTTTTGGATAACATAAAGGCCATAGAGAAGGCCCAGGCAAACAGCACCACTGAAGATTTGTTAAACTTGTTTAATCTTGCCGAGAGAAAAGAGGATGATGACAGGCTGAGAAAATATCTGTCCGAGCGGATAGACCACCTGTCTAACTGATCACTTTTAAAGTATGGCAGATACTTGCGCTTTGATAACCACCCTTCGTTTATACTTCCCCCCAAAAACTTTTTCCTGAAACTCCCTTACCACCTTTTCAGGCGATAAAAAAACTTATTTTAAGAGATGGGGAAAATGGTTATTGAGATCAGATACTGATCTCCGGGACGTAAAGATATCCCTGCGATTCTCAGGACTGGGAGCGAAGGTCCCTTAAGCTTTTTCTTTGGCTGCGGCTTTGGGTGCTTTCTCCTCGGCTGCAGCTTTGGGTGCTTTCTCCTCGGCTGCGGCTTTGGGTGTTTTCTCCTCGGCTGCAGCT
>JAUXIQ010000291.1 GCA_030620925.1 Nitrospinota bacterium | reverse complement strand
AGGCCTTCCAGGGGCACGAACACCTCCAGTCCCCCCACCACGGCGGAGGCGGAGAGCCGGGGGGCGACCGACTGTTTGCCCGTTTCCAGCTTTCCGATCCCTGCAAGCCTGGAGACGTAAGCGGAATAGACGGTGAGAAGTTCCAGGGGTTCTTCCCTCTCGCATTTTACAATGGCGTCCACTGAGCGGGAAGGGGGCACGTTGAACTCGCCCCGGATATTTCGCACCGCGGTGGTTACATCCTGCAGCAATTTCATGTCCCTCTCCGCCCCGGCGTCCATCCATTCGCGGTACCCTTTCGGATAGGCGGTGATCATGATGCTCTCGCCGGTGCCGGGTATCTGGCGCCAGAGCTCCTCGGTGATGAAGGGCATGATGGGGTGCAGCAGCTCCAGGCTTTCCCTCAGGACGTGCATGAGCACCGTCTGGGCCACGTGGCGCTGGTGGCCGTCCTGCTGTAGCCGGTCTTTGACCAGCTCGATGTACCAGTCGCAGTATTCGTGCCAGATGAAATGGTAGAGGATGTTGGCGGTGTCGTTAAACTTGTATTCTTCGAGGGCGGCGCGCACTTCCTGGATTGTCCCGTTGAGACGGCTCAATATCCATCGGTCGGCCAGCTCCATCTCCCCGGGGGAAATGTTCTGCAGGGGGCTGAGTTGCGGGTCGAAACCTTCTGCGTTCATGAGCACGAAGCGGGCGGCGTTCCAAATCTTGTTGCAGAACTTGCGGTATCCCTCGATGCGCTCTTCGGAGAGCTTTATATCCCGCCCCTGGGCGGCGAAGGCGGCCAGGGTGAAGCGGAATGCGTCCGTACCGAAAGAGCTCATAGTCTCCAGGGGGTCGATGATGTTTCCCCTGGTCTTGCTCATTTTCTGCCCTTCGGCGTCCCGTATAAGGCCGTGCACGTATACGTGTTGGAAGGGCACCTCGCCCATTACCTTGAGACCGAAAAAGATCATTCGGGCCACCCAGAAGAATAGTATGTCGAAACCGGTGACCAGCACGGAGGTGGGATAGAAAGTCTTGAGGTCGTTGGTCTTCTCAGGCCAGCCCAGGGTGGTGAAGGGCCAGAGCCCCGAGCTGAACCAGGTGTCCAGCACGTCCTCGTCCTGGGTGATTTTGCCGCTGGAGCAATATTCGCAGGAGGTGGGGTCCTTTTCGGAAACGGTTATCTCTCCGCAGTCGTCGCAGTACCATGCCGGTATGCGGTGCCCCCACCAGAGCTGGCGGGAGATGCACCAGTCGCGCACGTTGTTCATCCACTCGTAGTAGGTGGCCTCCCACATGGAGGGGACAAGCTTGATGCGGCCCTCTTCCACCGCTTTGACGGCGGGCTCGGCAAGCGTCTGCATGCTCACGAACCACTGCTTGGAGAGCAGCGGTTCAACCACCGAGGAGCAGCGGTAACAGTGGCCCACCTTGTGCCTGTAGTCTTCAGTCTTTTCGAGATAACCCTTGTCTTCGAGCTCCTGCAACAACCGGCTGCGGCAATCGAAGCGGTCCAGGCCGGCGTATTTGCCGGCCTCGGAGGTCATTTTTCCGTCCTCACCGATGGCTTTAACCCGGGGCAGGTCGTGGTTCATACCTACCATAAAATCGTTGGGATCGTGGGCGGGGGTTATCTTGAGCGCCCCCGTGCCGAAAGCGATATCTACGTAAGGGTCGGCGATGACGGGTATTTCCCTCTCCGCTACCGGCAGGAGAACTTTCCTGCCGGTGACCTGCTGGTAGCGCTCGTCGTGGGGGTTGACGGCCACCGCCGTATCCCCCAGCATGGTCTCGGGCCTGGTGGTGGCGATGACCAGTGATTCTTCGCTTTCCACCAGGGGGTATTTGATGTAATAAAGATGGCCGTCTACTTCTTGATAATCGACCTCCAGCTCGGAGAGCACGGTAAGGCAGCGAGGGCAGGAATTGATGATATAATCGCCGCGGTATACGAGCCCTTCTCTGTATAACTGAACGAATACCTTGCGCACCGCCGCCGACAGGCCTTCGTCCATGGTGAACCGTTCCCTCTCCCAGTCGCAGGAGGAGCCCAGTTTCATGAGCTGATTGATGATGGTATGCCCCGATTCCTTCCGCCACTGCCAGACCCTGCTGATGAACTCCTCACGCCCAAGCTCCTTTCTGTCCAGCCCCTCCTCGGCCAGCATCCGCTCCACCACGTACTGGGTGGCGATGCCCGCGTGGTCCGTTCCGGGCAGCCACAGCGTGTTGAATCCGTCCATACGTTTCCAGCGGATGATTATGTCCTGGATGGTGTTGTTGAAGGCGTGGCCCACGTGCAGCGAACCGGTTATATTTGGGGGAGGTATTACTATGGTGAAGGGTGAATCGTTTGAATGTTCGTTGGCGTGGAAATACCCCTTTTGGAGCCAAAATTCATACCATTTATCTTCTATGCCCGCCGGGTCGTAACTTTTAGCAAGTGGTTCTTGGGCCAATTTCCCTCCCTTAGCGCGGTTTAACCCTCTATAGCGGGGTTCGTTTTTTATCCGGGGCGTTCATGCTTCGGTTTCTTCCGCCGGGCGTAAGCATAAAACGTCTCTAATCAGACGGGCATGTTGGGGTTGCTGTCTTCTCTCTGCACGCTTTCCTTGAGCTTCTCAATTTCCTGCCGGATGATCACCTCCGCCATGCCGGGCAGAAACCGCTCCAGTTGCTGCCTGGCCGCTTCCATGAGCTCCGGCTTGATATTTTCCAGGGCTTTCTCTACGCTTTCCTGCACGGCCCGCTCCAGGGATTCGTAGAGGACGCGCTCCGCCGTATCCACTAAATGCTGGCCGAGGACATTACCGAAGCCTTCGACACCGGTCTGCGATATGGCACCCTCTTTTTCGAGGGGCTTTTCCGGCGTTTCGAGAGGCGGTTCGGAATCCTGCCCGTAGCTATCGGAGGCGACTTCCTCCATTTCCTCGGGTTGCGGCGATACTTCTTCCGAAGCTTGCTCGTAGTCAGCAGTGATATCCGTCTCCTCATAGACGGGAAAGGCTTGGTCTTCGACGTCTTCCTCGTCCTGGACGGCAGCGGGCGGTTCAGTTTCTAATTCAAATTCCTCGTCGGTCTCTTCCGTGTCGAGCGCCAGCTTAATATCATCAGCTTCGGCAGTTACTTCAGCATCGGCAGGCTGTTCGACTTCTTCCTGCAGCTCAACCTCCTCGGCAGTCTCTTCCTCTTCTCCACCCAGCGTTATCTCCACATCTTCAGAAACCTCTTCTTCCGCTGGTTGTTCGGTGTCGGCCTGCAGCTCAACCTCCTCTGTAGTTTCTTCCTCTTCTCCACCCAGCGTTATCTCCACGTCTTCTTCGGTTTCTTCTTCAGCCGTCTGCTCCTCGGCGTCGTCGATTTCGACCTCTTCCGAGGCCTCTTCCTCTTCTCCGCCCAGTGTTATTTCCACGTCTTCTTCGGTTTCTTCTTCCATCGTTATCTCCACATCTTCAGAAACCTCTTCTTCGACGGGTAGTTCGGTATCTTCCTCCAGCTCAGCCTCCTCCACAGTTTCTTCCAGTTCCAGCTTTATTTCAAAGTCTTCGTCAGCGTCTTCGTCGGCCGTCTGTTCGGTATCGGCCTGCAGCTCAGCCTCCTCAGCGGCCTCTTCCGTCTGCTCGGCGAGTTCTAATTCTTCTTCCGCCTCAATTTCCGCTTCGGGGGCGGCGACCTGTTGTTCTTCCT
>JAUXIQ010000265.1 GCA_030620925.1 Nitrospinota bacterium | reverse complement strand
CCTTTCTCATCGACAGGGAGGGAAGAATTGCGGTCGTTGCCATCGGAGCCAGGAAATGGGATGGAGATAGCGCAAGGGCATTGTTAGATGACCTGCTGTCAGAATAGAAGTCTGGGTCGTATGGAACGGAATGGTCGGCAGACGCCCTGGCGGGCTCTATCAGTGTGTTGCGTCGATACGTCTGAAGATATCGAAGAAGCGGACGTTCCTCTCCCTTGTCACCCTCAAGCCTGCTGTTACTATGTTCCCCACGGTGTCCCGGTTTACGTTAGAGCCCATGATCCGGGAAACGAAGGGGTTCATGGCGTTCAGCATGAGCGCCAGCAAAGGGTTGCGGCTTATCATGTGTTCATACATCAGGAGGCGGCCGTCCGGTTTGAGCACTCGCTTTATTTCTGAGAGGCCCTCCACCGGGTCCGGCACGGAACAGAAGACGCAGGTGCTGACCACGGTATCGAAAGAGTTGTCCTTGAAACCCATCTTTTCAGCATCCATGTTCAGCAGAGCCGGTCTCCCTTTTTGAGCTTCCGTTTTAGCTTTGGCTTTGCACAGCATCTTTTCGCTGATGTCGATTCCTACCACCTCACTCCCCTCAGGAAAGAACGCTATGCTGTGCCCCGTGCCTATCCCCACTTCAAGTATCCGGCCTCTCGTTTCTTTCAGCATCTCCGCCCGCACCTCGGCGTTCTTCCCTCGCACCTCCATGAAGGTGAACAGGTCGTATAACGCTGAATTGCGGTTCCATTTATCCCTGGCCCGACCCTGTTCCCTCATCTATTTCAGCTCCCGAAAAGCCTTACCCAGCCGTTCCATACCTTCCTCGATTTCCAGGGCCGGGGGTGTGAAAGCCAGGCGGATGTGCCCTTCGCCGCAAGGCCCGTATTCCGTTCCGCTGCGCACCGCCACTCCCCGGTTGATTAACTCCTCGGTGAGCTCTGCGGACGTCAGAGGCAGGTCGAATTTGCAGAAGACGTAGAAGGCGCCATCTGGTGGTATGCAGGATAACCCCTCGATGCGCTGGATGGCGCTCAGCATCTTCTCCCGCCTTGAAACATACTCGCTGCGCATATCGTCCACGCAGTCCTGCGGCCCTCGGAGAGCGGTGAGTGCGGCCCTCTGCGCGGGGTGGTTGACTGTTCCCGTGAGGGCGCAATGCAGCGGGAGCAGCGGTTTCACTATCGCTTCCGCACCCGCCACGTATCCCACCCTCCATCCGGTCATGGCGTAAGTCTTGGAGAAACTGTTTACCACCAGGCAGCGTTCTCTGAGCTCCGGTAGAGCGGCCGCGCTGACGTGTTCCGCCCCGTCATACACGAATTTATGATAGACCTCATCGGAGAGGACCAGCAGATCGTTTTCCACGGCTACTTCAGCTACGGCCTTCAACTCATCCCTTGAGTAAAGCATCCCCGTCGGGTTATTCGGGTTGTTGATTATTACCATCTTGCTTCTGGTGCTGACCCGCTGCCTCAGCTCTTCCTTCATCACCCTGAACTGTGCGGAGAGAGGCACGGAGACCGACACTCCGCCCACGGCCCGCACGCAGGTAGCGTAGAGGGAGTACGTGGGGTCGAACACCAGCACCTCATCCCCGGGATCGATGTATCCCGCCAGGGAGCAGAATATGGCCTCGGTGGCGCCGTTGGTTATCAGCAGTCCATCGGTTTGGAAGTCCGCGCCGCACTCCTGCCGGAGGAACCGGCAGGTCTCTTCACGCAGCTCGGCGTCACCGGGAAAGGGAGCGTAGTTGGTGTATCCCTCCTGCATGGCTTCCAACGCGGCATGACAGATGTGGGCAGGTGTGTCGAAAAAAGGATCGCCGATGTGCAGGCGGGCAGTCTCCTCAGGTATGGTGCGGGCCATAAGCTTGGACCGTTCGGTGGTGCCCAGACGTTTAAGCATTTCTGATAAGGGGGGCATATAGTAGTTCCATCCTGTAATGTTAAGCGGGCCGGATAATGATCGGTTCAGAGTTTCGGAGCTCGCTCAGTCCTCCCCCCGCAGTTTCCTGGTTTCCTGTGCGTCGATTTCCATTCCGATACCCTGGCCTTTTAATACCACACCGTATATCTCGGCCGCCTCCCGGACGGATAGGAGGCCGTCGCGCACTTCTTTAAGCACCAGCTCAGCGTCTCTCGTCCTGGGATCGTGCAGGCCGCCCCCACCGGGGTAGCAGAAATCCGCTGAGTCTCCATTCTTAAGGATAGTAATCCCTTTGGAAAAGGGTAGCTCCTGGCCGTTTATCGTTACCCTTCCCGGCGCGCCGGGTCCCCCTCCCAGTAGACCCTTGGCCGGATTCTTTATCCTGTCCGCGTTTATTCCGAGCTGTATGGGTTCTTCCGAGCGGGAGCTTATGGCCATACGCTGGCCCCAGCCGCCGCGGTATCGGCCGGCGCCCGCCGAGCCGGGGATGATCTCTTTGGCTTCTATCAGGATGGGCGCGTAGTTCTCAATCATCTCGATTGGAATGTTAGAGAGGTTGCTGGGATAACTGCAGATTTCGCCGTCCTTGGCGGGATAGGCACCGCTCCCCCCGTTGGCGGTTATGAACTGCACGAAGGGCTCTCCCCGGTATCCCTTGCCAACCAGGACCGGGAACCAGAGCGGCGCGGAGCCGCTGTATGCCATCACCTTGTCCGGCGCCGCTTCGGCCAGTGCTCCGAATATGACCGTATGGGCCATGTGCCCCGTGAAGTGGCGGAGGTTAACCGCAGCGGGAAACCGGGCGTTCATGATGCTGCCCTCCGGGGCGGTGACCGTTATGGGACGAAAACACCCCGTGTTGTTGGGTATGGTGGGGTTGGTGACGCATTTCAAGGGATAGGCGGTATAGGCGTAAGTGTAGTTCATCACCGAGTTGATCCCCCGCGGGTTCTGCGGTGAGGAGCCGGTATAGTCTACGTTAATATCGCTTCCCGAGATGGTCAGCGTGGCCCGTATGTGGAGGGGTTCCTCGTATCCGTCCATGACCGCTTCGTGGGAATATGAGCCGTCGGGTATCTCTTCTATGGCCGAACGCATGGCCTCTTCCGACCGTGTGTTTACCTCTCCTGACAGCTCCTCTATATCCTTCAGCTCAAATTCGTTCATGACCTCCTGCAGCCTGTCGGCGGCCGCCTCGTTGGAGGCCACCATGGCCATGATGTCCCCTATGGTCTGTTCGGGGACCCTCACGTTGCTCCGGATTATCTCGAACAGGTCTTCGTTGGCCTGCCCCCCCTTGAACAGCTTGCACATGGGGATGCGCAGCCCTTCCTCGAAGACCTCCGATGCCAGGCCCAACCCCACGATGCCGCCTATGTCCGGCGTATGGGCGATGGTGCCCGCCATAGCCACGTGCTTCTCCCCGTGAAAGACGGGGGTTATGATGGTCAGGTCGGGCAGGTGGCCGGTGGCCAGCCAGGGGTCGTTGGTGATGAGAACGTCTCCGGGCCGCAGCGACTCAGGCGGAAACTTTCGCAGGAAGTGCTTGGCGGTGATGGGCATGGTGCCGATAAAAGAGGGAATGGCGTAGGGTGACTGCCCGACCGAATCGCCCCTGGCGTCCATCAGGGCGCAGGCGAAATCGTTGGCCTCCCTCACGATGGGCGAGAAGGAGGTGCGGATGAGCGTGGCGCCGGCTTCCTCGGCTATGTAGATAAGCTTGTCCCACAAGACCTTGAGGGTGATGGGGTCAAATGAACGCACTAGCTCCTCCCTTCTGAGAAATCTATGATCACGTTGAGATACTCATCCACTTCGGCCCGGCAGGGCGGCCCCACCACGATGGTGCACTCCCGCTCCTCGATGAGGGCCGGCCCCTCGATCCGCTGGCCGGGGGCGAGCAGGTAGCGGTCGTATACCGGGGACTCCCGGTACCCGTCTTTATCGCCGAAGTAGGCCCGTCGCTTACCCTTCAGGGATTCCTTCTTCTCCCTGGCGTCGGCGCGGTCTATCTTCACCGGAGGCATCGAGGCGCTGACCAGCATTCGCAGATTTATGCATTCGATGGGCGTGTCCTGCACACTGCGTCTGTAACTCT
>JAUXIQ010000278.1 GCA_030620925.1 Nitrospinota bacterium | reverse complement strand
GTGAGCTTCTCCACCAGGTAGGAACCTCCCAGCGGGTCGGCGACGCTGGTTATGTTGCTCTCCTCCTGGATTATCTGCTGGGTGCGCACGGCGATGGTGTGCGCTTCCTCGGAAGGACCGGATATGGCTTCATCGAAAGATGAAACGCCCACTGACTGAACGCCTGCGAAAGCCGCCGTCAGGCAGTAGAGTGAGCCGCGGATGATGTTGTTGAGCGGTTGTTCGTAGGTCATCCAGGAGCCGGTGGTGACCACGTGAATACGCATCTTGAGGGCCTTGGGGTCGGTGGCGCCGTAGGTTTTGGAGAGCAACTTGTACCACATACGCCGTGCGGCGCGCATCTTGGCAACGTCTTCGAAGAAGTCCCGCCCGGCGGCGAAGTTCACGCCGCCGATACCGTAGGCGAAATCGTCTATGCCCAAACGCCCGCGCCGCAGCACCTCTTCGACGTACTCGATGGCGTTGGCCAACACCACCGCCACCTCCTGGTAGGCGTTGATGCCGCTCTCGCTGGCGTTGTAACCGGGGATGGAAACGGGCACCCACTTGGGCACGTTCTCCACGCAGTACTCGATGAAATCGCAGTTGAGTCGCAGGCCGGGGCGGGGCGGTATCTGCTCTTTTATGGGGCAGGAGAGGTAGCTGATGAAATAGTCGCTCTGGCCGGTGCCCCGCAGCTTGTTAAGAGGTATACCCCTCTTCTGGGCAATTGAAAAATAAGAAGCGTGTGCGAAGGGCGCGAACTGGATAACGGCGCCGCCCGGATGGGCGTAGACTTCGTCCAGGTTGATGCCTTCCAGCACCGTCTCGTAATCGGCCAGGGACATGAGAGGCGGGCCGGTGAGCCCGACGTCTTCTTTCCGGGCCATTACTTCAGGGTGGTCGATATCGAACATGTGGTAGGTGGTCAACTGGTCGATTTCCATGATGAACCCGGTCTCGCCCTGGCTCAGGAGGTAGAGGATGCGTTCCCGCTCGTCTTCAGGGGTGCCGTAACCGCTCAGCTCGAAGATGCGCCAGGGTTGCTGGCGGTACATGTTGGGGTATACGCCGCGGGTGAAAGGCGGTTGACCGGGCAAACCCAGCCACTCTCTCTCATCCCCGCTCGATACGTCCTCTTTGGTATAGACGTTTTTCAACGGTATACCCGAAAGGGTCTCGAATTTATCAGGGGGTTTATGGTCTGCCATTTTCTTATCCTTTTCTATTAAGTAAGGTTCCTGTTTGTGATAGATGAATAGATGAGATGAATTGCCTGGTTGCAGGAAAACATTTTAACGCATTGTGATGGTTGTTCAAACCTAATTATTAAAAGGTCATAAAAAATTGGGGGGAAACCTTTTCGGAAACCGGTTTCCCCCGAACCTGATTCGCAAGACTTTTCATACTTCAAAGCGGCGGCTACGCTTTTTCCACCTCTACCCTGTTGCCGTTGAAGCGAGCCGCCCCGCCGGGTGACGGGCCGTCCAGTACAAGTGTGTTTGCGGAACCGGCGGTATCCGTTCCGTTCTCGTCGGGTGTGAACCATCTCCCTTCATCGATGCTGACTACGCCGGGCATTATACGCTCGGTTACTTTGGCTTGGATGACAGTGCGGCCCCTTTCATTTCTGACCATGACCGGGTCGCCGTTTTCCACACCCCTACGCGAGGCGTCTTGGGGATTTATCCAGATGGTGTTCGGTTCGATTTCACTCACCAGCGGGATATTGTCGTAGGTGGAATGGCATCTCCGCTTGGACTGAGGGGTGATCAGCAGAAGGGGGTGATCGCCGGCTTCGGAACAGTCGTTGCTCTCCCAGCCGGGGATGTATTTTGGTATGGGGGGTATCTCCGGTTCATCCATTTCAGCCAGACGTGAGGAGTAGATCTCAATCTTCCCTGTGGGAGTCCTGAAAGGGTTTTTCCCCGGATTTTGAATGTTCTTTTGCAGGGCTACATTCGGTTGAATGAGATTTATTCTGTACGCCCCGGAACGTTTGAACTCCTCCACTTCCTCTATTTCCGAATCGGCCACCAGCTGGCTCAGCCATTCGTGGTCCGACTTATCGTTATAGCCTTCGATGCCAAGTTTTTTCGCCAGGAGGGTGAGTATCTCCAGGTCGTTTTTGCACTCGTACATGGGCTCGATGACCTTATGGGAGTATACTGCGTACCTACCCAGCATTCCCCAGGGATTGAACACGTCTTCCCGCTCCAAACTGGTGGTGGCGGGAAGGAGGACATCTGCGAAACGGGCGGTGGGGGTCATAAACTGTTCCTGCATAACCATGAACTCCAGGCTTTTTAAAGCCTCTACCCCTTTGTTTATGTTTCCAACCTGGTTGAGCAGGTTCCCGGCCATGCCGTAGACCATTTTTATGTCACTGGGGTAGCCCCCCTCTTTCCCCTTTAGGATGGCGTCGGCCCAATTACTGGGGTTCAAAGTGCACCCCGCGGGGTTCGGCGATATGGTGGGGATCCCCCGAAGCCGGAGCATGTTGATTCCGCCCCCCGGGATGGCGGATGACCCTCCAGGCACTCCCACGTTTCCGGTCATGGCCGCCAGGGCTGCGGTAGTGCGGAAGAATTGTTCCCCGTACGGTGTGCGCCCCGGCCCCATCCCCGTCATTAACGCGGCTGGTTTGCCGCCTGCCAGCTCCCTTGCCAGCCGGGTGATGGTGTCTGCTTTCACGCCGGTCAACTGCTCTGCCCAACGTGGGGTTTTGGGGACGCCGTCTTCTTCCCCGGAGACGTACTCGGCATAGTCCTGAAAACCGTAGGTAAACTTGTCCAGGAAGACCTTGTCCTCCAGTCTCTCTTCCAGGATGACGTTGGCCATGGCCGCGGCCAGCGCTGCGTCGGATCCAGGCCGAACGGGTATCCACTGGTCGGCCAGGGCGGCAGCGGATTCCGTATGTCTGGGGTCGATCACGATTATCTTGGCGCCATTCTCCTTTGCCTGTCTGAGGTACCAGGTGGTATTAGTAGAATGTATTGACGCCGCCGGGTTCCATCCCCACATGATTATGAGCTCGGAGTTGAGCAGATCGTCCATATCGCTGGAGGTCACATACGTGCCGTAAGTGTATCTGGACGCGAAGGATCCGCCCTCGTTGGACAAGGTTCCCACCAGTTGCGTCTGCCCTCCCCACATATTCAACAGTCGATGAACCCAGCCTGTGTTGTGAAGGCATGCAGGATAAGTTCCGCTGGCGGACATATTCAATACCGCGGAGGGACCGTGCTCCTTCTTGATCTCCCCCATCCTCTCCGCCACCAGATCCAGCGCCTTGTCCCAGCTTACCCGTTTGAATCTGCCCTCTCCGCGTTGTCCGTTCCTGATCATGGGGTATCTGAGCCTGTCCGGCGCGTAAACGCGATGGCGGTACGCCCTTCCCCGCGCACACCCTCTGAGCTGAGGAACTGAGGCGTTATCATCGGCCTCGTCTCCGCTGATCCTCTCGATTACCCCGTTCCTCACGTGAGCGTTTAAAAGGCAGCTCCCGCCGCAGTTGTGGGGGCAGGCCACGGGGACAACCCTGTATTCTTCGGTGGCGGTTTCCATATAGGGATCTCCTCATGATGCGTGATCCGAGATGTGGCGTATGCAGTATATCCTGCACAGCACATTCTGGAACCATCGGTTCGTGGGCGTCATTATAACACGGGTGAGTCGAAGCCTGCATATATATTACGTTCGGAGGCGGTATAAGGGTATGGGTAAAACCTATAATCTAGTAGATGATTACGAAATCTTTCGAGTCAACGAATTTCACCTCCTGGAGGGAGGGGAAAAAGGGGAGGGGGGTTGCAAAAGCCCAAAGAAAACGGGTTTGCACGGGCAGGCGAGATTC
>JAUXIQ010000187.1 GCA_030620925.1 Nitrospinota bacterium | reverse complement strand
GTTGAAGCTTATACGATTTATAGCAATAGTTCTGCAGCCAGCGGAAAGACTGGACGACACCTTTGGCCGGACCGGTGGTGCCGGAAGTATAGATGATGTTGGCCGTGTCCCAGTATTCAAGCTCCACGTTCGGGTTGGAGGTATCTCCTGCCAATAAATCCTCGAATAAGGACTGGCTGAACTTTTCATCCAGCTTCAGGCCCGCCTTTTCAGGGTCGTAATCGTGCTCGTCATCGCCCGGCTTGTGTATGATTACGGGCAGGTCAGGGATTTCAGACGCGATATTATTTAAAATCGGCTCCCGACCGCTTTCGGTTATGAGCAGTTTGGGGCCCGTATCGTTAATCTGGTAGGAAAGGAGCCGGCCGGTATAATTGTAATTTATGGGGCAGTAGACCGCTCCTATCTTCCACAGGCCGAACATAGCCAGGGTGGTGATCAGAGGGTTGAACAGGAACAATGAAACCCTGTCCCCCTTTTCAACCCCCATGGAACGCAGATTGTTCCCCACGCTGTTGGCCATCTGGTTGAACTCTCTATACGTTATATGCCTGCCTTCCTCCCCGTAATGAAAGAAGGTCTTCTCCGGTCTGGTTTCCGCCCACTTTTCGAGCTTGTGAGTTATCAGCCCCATATCCCGCAGCTCATTTTCGAGCTCTTTCAATTCCATGATTAGTTCCCCTCTCTATGTTTCAATTATACGTCAGCATGTAGAGTGCCCGGATTTGCGCCCGCTATTGTATCACTTTCATAAATATAAATGTTGAGTGGAGCCGCGGTGAGAAGACCAGGGGAAAAGGAACCGTAAGTAGACGCGCATATCCAGATATTGACACAACAAAGAGGTTCTGATAAAAAATAGCCTGATATCTTCAGCCACCCTCATATAGGCAGCACCCAATTCCATAAACGGGTTCCCCTTCTACCGGTGGACGCGGATTTCGCCCTTATAATAAGGTTGAATAGAAATAGGGCTTTGCAAGGGGCCTGATAATCCACTACCGGCCGGGCAGGAATTACCTTAATATTAAGGTAAATGTCTTTTCCCTAATGAGGGGGAAAGGAAAAAAGTGTTTTTCATTATCCACTATTAGGATGGAGAGAAAGAAGAGCGTTCATGAAAGTTTTGGCGAGAATACGCGTGGCGGTTTTAATTGTCCTGCTTCTATCTGCTAGCATCTCTTATGCACAGAGTTCTTCACAAAAGAGCCACCACAGAGGCGTGAAGTATGCCGTTGAAGGGAAATTCGTAGAGGCCAGGAAGAAATTTGAAGAGGCCTTGAAAACCGACCGGTTCAACCTACGAGCACAGGTAAGACTTAAGGTAATTAAAGACGCTATCGCCCAGCGGATAAAAAAGGAGACTACTGTTCATTTGTTCAAAGGGGCGGCATACGCCTATAAAGGGATGTCAGGCGAAGCAATTGCCGAGTACAGCAAGGCCATTAATGTAGATCCAAAGTACGCTCTGGGTTACAACATTCGAGGAGCCGCCTATAGTAGCAAAGGTGAATATGACCGGGCCATCGCCGATTTCAACAGGGCCGTAGAAATAGACCCGAAGCTTTCTGTGGCTTACATCAATCGAGGGGCCGCCTACGGCCTTAAAGGCCGGCATGACCGGGCAATCGTTGACCTCAACAAGGCCATTAAGATAAACCCGGAGTTCGCCATAGCCTACTTCAATCGGGGGCTCTCCTATAACAGCAAAGGCCAATATGACCGGGCCATCGCCGATTTCAACAGGGTTATAAAGCTGAACCCCGGTGATGTTGAAGCATACGTCCTCAGAGGGCT
Organism: Nitrospinota bacterium; assembly: GCA_030620925.1. GTDB lineage: Bacteria > JAUXIQ01 > JAUXIQ01 > JAUXIQ01 > JAUXIQ01 > JAUXIQ01. The sequence continues at coordinate 3,227 of JAUXIQ010000187.1, read as the reverse complement.
AGCCAATGAGGAAAAAGGCCGACTCGACCAGGCCATCGCTGATTTCAACAAGGCCATTGAGATAAACCCCGACTTTGCTATGGCCTACTTCAATCGAGGGTCCACCTATGGGATCAAAGGCCAACATGACCAGGCTATCTCTGATTTCAGCAAGGCCATTGATATAGAACCCAGGAATGCTGCGGCTTACAACAACCGGGGGGCCGCCTATATAAGGAAAAACCAATATGATTTTGCCATAGATGATTTCAACATGGCTGTTGAGATAGACCCTGAATATACTGTTGCTTACAATTATAGGGCAATTACTTACTACTATATGGAAGAATACGACAAGGCCTGGAAGGACGTGCATAAGGCACAAAGCCTGGGGTATCAAGTTCACCCAAAATTTCTCAAGGCCCTGCGTGAAGCTTCAGGAAGATAAAAATGAACCGAGCGGCTACCCATCTATGCCATGTAATCGGCATATTTTATACTGATTTTATTAGTGATGAAAGAACCAACGCCTTAATTCGGTTGAACGGACCGCTCACTTGCCTTGGAAGTCGGGTTTTCTCTTCTGGATAAAAGCGCTGACGGCTTCTTTCAGATCATCTGAAAAGAGGAACGCAGCGTTCCAGAGACCGACGTAGTTGAGACCGTCTTCAACGCTCATGTTCTCGCCGTAGCGGAGGACGTTTTTTACGCCCTTGACCGCCAGCGGCGAGTTCTCCGCTATTTCACGGGCCATCTCCCGAGCGGCTTTGACGGCCTCATCGGGTGTTTCATAAATATCGTTGACCAGGCCGATCTCCTTGCAGCGTTCCGCATCGATGTCTTTGCCGGTATAGACCAGCTCGTTGAAATGTCCCCTGGGGATGATCTCCGGCAGCCGCTGAAGCGTCCCCACGTCGGCGACCATGGCCATTTTCGTCTCGCGTATGGAAAGCTTCAGGTCCCTCGAGGCCAGGCGGACATCGCAGGCGCTGGTCAAATCCACTCCTCCGCCGACGCACCAGCCGTGCATGGCGGCTATCACCGGAACCGAGCAGTCGGCCACGCTGGTAATCGATCCCTGCAGACGTGTTATATCCTTGAGGAAATGCAGTCGGCCTCCGGCATCACCCTCATTTAAACCACCGATGGTGTCCGACATGGCCTTCAGGTCGAGGCCCACCGAAAAAGCCGGCCCCTCGGCGCACAGGGCCACGGCACGGACGTCGTCGTCCTCGTCTATCTCGCTCATGACCTGCGGAAGCTGTTCCCAGAAAGCGGGGCCCATGGCATTCCGTTTTTCAGGATTGCAGAGCCAGACGGTGGCCACGTTACCTTCCTTCTCCCATCGAACAACTCGCGCTCCATCACTCATCGTTTTCTCTCCCTTGAATTAAGACCTGAGCCGTCAGACCCCCATTTTTTCCGCCACGTCCTCCAATCCATACTTATCGAGGGTCTCCCGGGTGGGCATCCCTGTTTTAAGGTCCCAGCCTATAAGCTGATAGTATTCGTCTTTCATCTTCTCCAGCTCGTCCTCGGTGGAACCCAGCTCGGGCACGGGCTTGCCGCCCGGCCGGAACCTGTCCTGGTAAGCCTTGGAGACTTTATCATCCTTGCGCGTGAGACCGCACAACCCCAGTATGGCCCTTTCCAGGTGGTGTATCCTGGTTGCGGCCTCGGTGAGGGTGTCGACGTCCATGGCCGTTCCCGTCCCGTAGGCCATGAACTCCGCTATCACCTCGTTACTCACGGGCAACCCCATGAAAGAAGTCATCCAGGTGCATACGCCTATCATATCCATTATGTCGGCGCGCTCTTCATCCTGCCGGACCAGCGCCGCCTTGCCGTCGATGACCCTGGGGTCCGCCGCTTCCCTCACCCCCACCTGTTTCTCTGCCCGGTCTTTGTATTTCTTGATCGCTTCTTCGAACGATGCCTCGTCTTCCGCCTTCACGTACCGCCTGGCGGAAATGGCATCCAGCAGGGGCTGTACCTGGGCGTCCTCCCCGATGGCCGACACGGCGGACGCCAGCACCCTGGTCTTGAGAGGGGGAACGTGCACGTCCGAAGGCGACCCTTTTGCGATAATAAGGTATTCTTCAGCGCCCCTGCCGATCTTTTTTGCGGCGGCCGGCAACCCGTCCGCCAGTAAGTCCCCTATCCCCTCGCGATAGCAGAGTTTCCTGGCCATCTGGATAATGGCCTCCGGGCTTCCCCATTCCATGGGCGTTCCGTCGGTATCCTCGGCGCTTATTATCCCGTTTTCGTGAAGCTGCATGAGCCATTCGATAGCGTTTGAGAGGGAACGTGCGTCCAGTCCGTATCGCTGGCAGTCGACGAAGGTCCTCCAGAAGACCAGCAGATCGGGGTTTTTCAGGTCCCAGGTCAGGTCGCCGTAAGGGCTGCACTTGGCGGTTCCCGACCCCACCCCCGATATATCGTACCCGTCAAAACAGGCCGCCGGACAGGCGAAGCACCCTACCCTGCTGTGAAGGTGTTCGTTCAGGAACTCCTCCTCACAGATGGTTTCGCTCCCTTCCCAGGTTTTCCCCATCAGCTCGTAGATGCCCCGCATCTCCCTGTCGTGGATTCTTGTCAGCCCCCGCTCGTGCAGCTCCTGGTACATGACGTTTTGCTTCATGTCCTCCAGCAGCCGCTTGCACCCTTCGAGAAACTCATTTGGCCGATGGACCCCCAGCCCGCCCGTTCCGCGGACGGCGATGGCCTTGAGGTTCTTAGAACCCATCACCGCGCCTATCCCCGTTCGAGCGGCGGAGTTGCCCGTCCCGGACATGATGGAAGCGTAGACCACCAACCGCTCACCGGCAGGCCCGATACAGACCACCTGGGCGGCGGGATCACCGGCATCTTCCCTCACCATGACCGGTGTCTCGTATGTGTCGCGCCCCCAGATGGCGGCCGCGTCTCTTATCTCCACCCGGTCATCCCTCACGTAGAGATAGACCGGCTTTTCGGCTATGCCTTCGACCACCAGGTTGTCATAACCGGCGAACTTCAGCTCGGCACCCAGGTATCCCCCCATACCCGCATCTCCCAGGGCACCCGTAACCGGAGACTTGGACATTACATCTATCCGGCTCGCCCCGGGGAACGGTGTTCCCACAAGAGGCCCCGCGCCGAAAAGCAGGGGGTTTTCCGGATCGAAAGGCCCGGTATCAGCCTCAATATTGTCGAAGAGAATTTTGAGATTAATCCCCTTGCCGCCCATAAATTTCTCGTAAGGGGCG
>JAUXIQ010000395.1 GCA_030620925.1 Nitrospinota bacterium | reverse complement strand
AGCTAAGCCTATCCTTCTACAATTTATATAAACTCACGGGTAAAATGGTGAGTTTAAAGCTCTCACTGCTCTTCCTTCTCAGAGCTCGCCTTTGAGAGATAACTCAACTCCTCCATGGCCAGAACGGCATAGCCTGCTCTCAGCTGTATAACCTTCTGGAATGAAGCCTCGGCCTTATCATATTTTCCAGCTACTTTATACGCACGGCCCATGAAAAAATGGAGAGCGGGGTCCTTGCTGTTGTAGCCCAGCCCTTGCCTGTAGGCTTCCTCGGCAGACTGCATCCAGGATGAGGCCTCCCCCTTCCCCTTGTCCACTATGAAAAGGTCCGTATAGACTTTTATGGTGCCCACGGCCACCGCCACATTGTCTTCAGCGGTTTTGCTCTTTTCTCTGGCTTTTTCCAGCTTCTCAACAGCCCCATCGAAATCGCCGCGAGCGCTGGTAACCAGGGCCAACCCCACGTAAGCGGGGGCGAAATCGGCATCGAGTTCTTTGGCCAGGGCGAACTCCCTCTCCACATCATCCAGATTGTACCTCTCCATGAGTTTCATGCCCATGAGGTAATGATGTTCCGGAGAATTCAGAGAATAGTACCTGCCCCCCGCGCATCCTGCGTACAGGAGCATTGATGCCGTTAAGACGATCAACAGGATATTGTTCGCTTTAACTTTCATAACCGCCTATCCCGATTAACGTTAGGGAATGGGGTGTTGATCCCCGCTTCCAGGGTGCGGGAAATTGCTCTTTCTACACATTTCGTCCATCAGGCCGTAACAGGCTCAGGAAAATCAATCTACTTAAGAGGTGGTTTGATGTCAATATTTTTTTACCTGATGAAAAGCTCTCCCCGGCACCGATTTGAATTGACAACGGCAACCTCTACTGCTTAGTATAAAATAATACACCAAAAGTTACATCAACTAAACCCTATTCTCTGAAATGCGATCATGAACTGGTTGGACGTACTCATTCTGTGCATACTGGGAGCCAGCATAGTCTACAGCCTGGTCAAGGGCTTCGTGAAGGAAGGCTTTTTCTTCCTGGGAGTGATGCTCGGCCTCCTGGCCGCTCTCAGGGGCTACAGTTACCTGTCCGTCATCTTACAGGGCGTCGTCGGCAACCCCACCACGGCCGCGTTCCTGAGCTTTCTGATAATCCTGGGGGTGGTGTTTATAATCATCAGGGTATGGGGCTGGCGGGTGGGGAAAGCTTTCGAAGGCGCCGGCCTGACCCCTCTGGACAGGGTCCTCGGGGCGGTGATAGGAGCGTTAAAAGGGGCTACGATAATTTCCGTCATGTTGCTCCTGATAATCGGTTTCACCGACAGGGGCAAGCACCACGTGGCGAACTCCCAATTCTCAATTTATTTTCTTGAATTCTCCCGGATGATTTCCATTGCGCTGCCCAAAGAAGTTAGGAAGGGGATGCAAAGGACCTACGAAAACCTTCAGGACCCTGAGCGGATACGCGAATTGGTGGATACCCTCAACCGGGATCGGAAAAAGAAATAAAAAAAGAGGCGGCCTCCCGCCTCTTTTTAGCCTGGTCTAAAAAACTCTACCTTAAGTTTATCCACTCCTAACCAACCCGCCGTTCCCTTCCACTCAACTTAAACAGGGCGGCGCGATCAGTCGTCTTTCCTGGATTCTTTTATGACCTCTTTTCTGCTGAGCTTTATCTTGCCGGCTCTGTCTACGTCCAGCACTTTAACCTCTATCTCATCTCCCTCTTTAAGCTCATCCTCAACCCTCTTGATGCGATGTTCAGCGATCTGTGAGATATGAAGCAGGCCGTCCGTGCCGGGTATTATCTCAACGAAAGCACCGAAATCGACTATCTTCTTAACGGTCCCCATGTATATCTTCCCGATTTCGGCTTCCTCCACAATCTTGGAGACAATATCAACGGCTTCTTGCGCCGCTTTTTCGTCGACCGAGGCTATAGTAACCGTGCCGTCGTTTTCGATGTCTATGGTGACGCCGGTCCTGTCTACGATTGAGCGGATGGTCTTCCCGCCGGGGCCTATGACCTCGCGCACCTTGTCGGGTTTGACCATTATGGTGATGATTCTGGGTGCATAGGGCGAGATGTCGGGCCGGGCTTCCGAGATGGTCTCATTCATGCGGTCCAGGATGAACATCCTCCCTTCCCGGGCCTGCGCCAGTGCGTCACGCAGGGTATCCATACCCACGCCGGCGATCTTGACGTCCATCTGAATGGCGGTGATTCCCTCTCTTGTTCCTGCTACCTTGAAGTCCATATCCCCCACGTGGTCTTCCATGCCCAATATGTCGGAGAGAACATAAGTTTTCTCCCCTTCTTTAATGAGCCCCATAGCGATTCCCGCCACGGGTGCTTTAAGCTTGACGCCTGCGTCCATGAGGGCCATGGAAGACCCACAAACGGAGGCCATGGAAGATGAACCGTTGGATTCCAGTATATCCGAGACCAACCTTATGGTGTAAGGGAACTCCTCGTGGGTGGGCAGTACCGGGGAAATGGCCCTCGCGGCAAGGGCCCCGTGCCCTATCTCCCGCCTGCTGGGATTGCGCAGAAACCTAGCCTCTCCCACGGAGAAGGGGGGAAAGTTGTAGTGCAGCATGAAGGTCTTGGTGGATTTGCCTACCAGGTCGTCCAGACGCTGCTCGTCCATCGACGTCCCCAGGGTGGCCACCACCAGGGCCTGCGTCTCCCCCCGGGTGAACAGGCCGGAGCCGTGGGTTCGGGGGAGCACACTTACCTTGCCCCATATACTCCTGATATCCTTCAGTCCGCGCCCATCGGGGCGCACACCTTTTTCCGTGATAAGACGGCGGGCCTCCTCTTTTTCCACGCTGTCCAATATGTTGTTAACGGT
>JAUXIQ010000287.1 GCA_030620925.1 Nitrospinota bacterium | reverse complement strand
CTGTTGAGCGTTATGGTCGCAATCCGGTCGTCTTTATCATACAAAATGGTTTCGTAGGACATACTTTTCCCCCTTATCGAGATAATTGTTTTGACGTAACCCGACATCCACTTGCCGTATGCACAGGGCGTACTCAGACTCCATGGGGCAGGTTCGTAACGCTGAGATCGACCAGCCTTGAAATAGGGAGCATCTCAAGCCGTAATGTGTCCGCCGGGCCAGGAGAGTTTTCAGATGGAGCTAAGTCTGGCTGGCCGGATGGGCATCCACGTTGGAGAGCTCTCGCAGGACAGGCTTAACCACTTTGCCCGAGGGGTTTTTGGGGAGCTCGTCCATGAACTCTATAAACTTCGGTTTCTTGAAACTGGCCATGATGGTTTTGCAGTGCTCGATGAGCTCATCGGCGGTGACCTCCTCGCCGGGTTTAGTCACCACGAAGGCCTTTATGGTCTCCACCCACTTGGGGTCGGGCACGCCGATAACCGCCGCCTCTATGACCTTGGGGTGACTGGTGAGGGCGTACTCCACCTCGGCGGCGTAAACGTTCTCGCCTCCGGTCTTTATCATGTCCTTCTTGCGGTCGACGAAGTACATGAAGCCCTGGTCGTCGTATTTTGCCAGGTCTCCGGTGTAGAGCCAGCCGTCGCGCAGAGTCTCGGCGTTGGCTTCCGGTTTCTTGTAATAACCCTTGAAGACATTGCGTCCCTTGACGATTATTTCACCCACCTCGCCCACCGCCACGTCCTGGTCCTGGTCGTTGACGATGCGCACGTCCACGTGGGGGATGGGCTTGCCGATGGAATCGGGCCGCCCTTCGAAGAATTCGGGGGACAGCATGGAGACGCCCGGGCTGGCTTCGGTGAGGCCGTAGCCGGCGATGAAACCCTCTTTGAAGAAGCGGCCCAGCTTCTCGGCGGTGTTGGTGGGGAGCACGGAGCCGCCGCACAGACACCAGCGCACGCTGGAGACATCGTATTTCTCCAGGTCGGGGAGTTCGGCCAGCATTATCCACATGGAGGTGAGCATGAGCATGCTGGTGACGCGCTCCTTCTGCACGGCCTGGATGGTTTCCACCGGGTCGAAATTTTTAAAAACGATGGTGGTGCCACCCACATGAAAAGTGGGGAAGGCCACGCAGTGAAGGGCGCCGGTATGGAATAGAGGTGCGGCGCAGACGCTCACGTCGTCGGGGGTCACCCCCCAGCCGAAGTTCATGTTGATGGAGTTCCAGATGAGGTTGCCGTGGGAGAGCATGGCCCCTTTTGGGAAGCCGGTAGTGCCGGAGGTGTAACAGAGCATCTGGATATCGTCCTCGTCTACGGGGACGTCCGGCTCGGCGTCGTGGGAGGATTTGATCAGCTCCTCGTAATCGAGCAGGTCGCCTTCGAGCTTCCCTTCCATGAGTATGAATTTTTCAACGGTTTTCAGCTCCCCGCGGATTTCTTCCACCAGTTCCTTGAATTCCTCGCCCAAAAATAGCATTGTTGAGGCGGAATCGTTGAGGGCGTAAGCCAGTTCCCTGCCCACCAGGCGGAAATTGAGAGGCACGGCCCAGGCGCCCAGTTTGGCCAGGGCGAAGTAAATCTCCAGGAACTGGGGGCAGTTGAAAGAGAGGATGGCTATACAATCGCCCTTTTTGACCCCCATTTCCGTGAGCTTGTTGGCCACCCGGTTCATTCGGCCGTTGAACTCCCGGTAGGTATACCTCTTGTCCTCGTAAATAATAGCCGTTTTTTCCGGGAAGCGTTCGGTGCTCCTGAGAATGATACTCCCCATGTTCATTGTCATTGCTTCGCCCCCCTTACGTTTTTAGTCAGGCCCCGCTCAACTGTACCGGGCGAGTACTCCCCCGGTAGGGCCCTATATACGGGTAAAAGTTATTTTACCAATCCAGACGCCGGCACTCGCCGACCGGTTGTGGAAGCGTATTTTAGTTATGCGAGGGTGAGGCTGTCAATAACTTTATTCGCTGTAGAGAGGTCCGCCCCGATACAACCGCCTTAAGAAGGACTATTATGGAATTATTATCGGCCTAAACAAAAGGTTTCTTCAGGGAAATTGTAATAATAGAGACCATATGCTATAAGAGAGTCGAATTCAGTGCAGAGCGGTGAGAGATGGACCGCGATACGGACACGCCGTTTTGAAGGAGAAAATAGATGGGCGATGAAAGTACGCTCAGCATGGAAGAAAAGATCAGAGATTCTATAGTCAATTTCGTGAAAAACAGCAGCGCCAACAGGATGTTTCATCTGGACGGAAGCCCCTTCTACGAGGATCCCCTGGTGGGTTTCGCGGACGGGAGGGACCCACTTTTCGAACAGTTCAAGGAAATCATAGGAGACTATCACTACACCCCCCGGGAGGTCATGGAAACAGCGGTGCAGGCGGGTGACGACGTGCCCAATCAGGACCTGGATAAAATAAGCGTTATAAGCTATATCCTTCCCGTTACCGCTAAGACAAGGAAGAGCAACCGCTCCCAGAGGCACCACCCATCCCTCCAGTGGGCGCACCAAAGGAACTGCGGGGAGCGCTTCAACGATGCCGTGCGGGACCACGTGGCCATGGAGGTGCGGGAGATGGGATACCTGGCCGTGGCCCCCATGCGCGCGGATTATTTTAAATATATAATGGAGGAGGGGCCGGGAGGGGATGTCTCCTCCAACTGGTCGGAGCGCCATGCCGCTTACGTGGCGGGGCTGGGGACCTTCAGCTTGAACGACGGCTTCATCACCTCCAAAGGGATAGCCATGCGCTGCGGCAACATCGTCACCAACATGCCCCTGCAACCATCCGACAGACCTTACCCCGACCACTACCACAACTGTCTCTACTACCGCGAAGGCACTTGCAAGATATGTATCAAGCGCTGTCCCGTGGGGGCCATAACCGAGGCGGGGCACGACAAGCAGAAATGCAGATGGTATCTCGTCGATTACCTGGGGCCCATGCTGACGTCCAGATACAACTGCGATTGGACCACCGGCTGCGGCCTCTGCCAGACGGCGGTCCCCTGCGAGCAGTCCATTCCGCCCTCGCAGAAAACGTGACGACCGGTTAAGGTGGGAGGATTTGTGTATCTACAGATTGAACTTTTTTAAAAAGTTCCATCCGGGAGCCTGGGGAAACCCTTTCTGTAGAAAGGGTTTCCCCAAACCCCTTCCCAAAGACTTTTGTTATAGTTGGGAGAACTATCGCTGTCTCATTTCAAAAAGTTTTTGGAGGGAGTTTGAGGGAGCCTTTTTTCCAAAAAGGTTCCCTCTGAAACTATCTAATTATGGGGGGTGAGGAAGTGAAGCTGATTATGGAAGTTAGGGTGGATATCGACCCTGAGATGGAAGACGAATTCAACGAGTGGTATAACAACGTCCACGTGCCGGGCATAGTGAATTGTCCGGGGTTCATTTCCGGTCGGCGCTACCGCTCCGTGCGAGGAGAGCCGTCGTATATGGCCCTCTACGAGATCGAGTCCGTGGATGCGTTGAAATCGGATGAGTTCAATGAGGAAAGCGGCTGGTACCAGTTCGAGTCTCACATCAAGAACTTTTCCTGGAACCTTTACACCCAATTAAGCGAATACGTTAAAGAGTAGATAATAGTATTATTCTCCATAGACGGGGGAGGCCGGGGGGAGGCAGATATAGCGGAATCGCTCACCCCCCCATTGATCCCGCCTTCCGCGGGACGTTCCGCTGGGGAGGAATTAAGGTGGGGGTGAAT
>JAUXIQ010000398.1 GCA_030620925.1 Nitrospinota bacterium | reverse complement strand
GCCAAAGTAGTGGTAAACGACATAGGCGGGGACAGGCACGGCTACGGTGATTCCAGCGCAGTGGCCGATGAAGTGGCTGCCGAAATCAAGAGCAAGGGCGGAGAGGCGGCGGCCAATTACGACTCAGTAACCACCATGGAGGGCGGCGAAAACATCATCAACACCGCCATCAACAGCTTCGGCAGGATAGACATCCTGGTCAATAACGCCGGTATCCTGCGCGACCGTATGGTATTCAACATGAGTGAAGAAGAGTGGGACGGCGTAATAGCCACCCATCTCAAAGGCTGCTTCACCACCACCCGCGCCGCATCCCCCTACATGCGCCAGCAGAAGAGCGGCCGCATCATCTGCCTCACCTCCGATTCGGCAAGGGGAAACATCGGCCAGATCAATTACTCCGCGGCCAAGGCGGGCATCCTGGGCTTCGTTCGCACCGCCGCCAAAGACCTGGCCAAATACAACGTCACCGCAAACGCCGTGGCCCCCGCAGCCATTACCCGCATGACTGATGACCTCGACTCCCAGCGCCCCCCCTCAGAACAGCAGTCGAGCGGAGAGGGCTCCGGCATGCCGGAAACAAGCGGCCCCCTTGCTATCGCCCCCGTCATCTGCTACCTGGCCACGGACGAAGCTCAATTCATAAACGGCCAGTGCCTGGGCGTGAACGGAGGAAGGGTATCCCTGTGGGTGAATCCCGGCCCCATCTCCTCAGCCTTCAATCAGAAGGGTATATGGACCGTGGAAGAGCTTATAGAAAAGGTGCCTAATACCATCGCCTGGAGTCATGTAACCCAACCCACAGAGCTGAACATCTGAAAACAAGAGAAGCCGGTGCCCGATCGTTTCCGGGCGCCGGCTTCATCTAAATCCCCGTTGGTAAATAGTTACAGGGCTCTTTCCCTCAAGGGGAGTTTGTGATTAATAGGTGGGTTCTGGCCGGAAGCTCCAGCGTTTTAAACAGGTGAGGGTTTATATCGAGCGCGGCCCGGTATTCCTCCATGGCCTCATCTATTCTGCCCATTCTCATCAGCGTCTCACCCAAATTGTAGTGCGCCTGCGCATCCCACGGGTTAATCCCCAGGGTGGCCCTGTAGTGGGCCATCTCCTCCTCAAACATCCCCTGAATACCGCAGATAACTCCCAGATTGTTATGAGCCGGGCCATAGTCTGGTTTTATGCGCAGCGCCTCTCTATATTCCTCCGCCGCCTCATCGAGCCTGCCGGTACGGCGAAAGACGAGACCCAGGGCCAGATGCGCGGGCGGATAGTCTGGGTTCGCCTTCAGCGAGCGGAGGTAGTATTCCACGGCCATTTTGGTATTGCCCTGCTGATCGAAGAGATTACCCAGATGATAGAGGCGATAAGGGTTTTCTTCATCCCGGACGGCCAGATCGGACAGCCCGATAACCTGTCCTTCCTTCATGAGCGGCCGAACCTCAGAAACCAAAAGCCCCAGCACCTCATAGCCGTTCACGGATAACCCGATCCCCACCACGGCCACCGCCGCCCCGCGGGCGTCCAGCACCACCCCACCGCTCGCTCCAGGCCCCAGGGGGGCTTCCAGCACGATAAGTATCTCCTTCCCTCCCCCGCCGCTTATATCTCCGAGCGCCGTCACCATGCCTTTTGTGGCCCTGTATTCTCCGTAAGGGTAGCCGACCACCGTCACCTGATCACCACGCTTAACTTCTCCGACGTTTTCCTCCAGGCATATGGAACCTCCGCCTCCGATTTTAAGAAGAGCGGCATCCATGGCCCGGTCGACGCCGATAACGCCCTCCACCTCGGCCGTCCCCCCGCCGGCGAAGGTGACTTTCGCAGCGTGGGCGTCGGCGATGGCATGATATCGTGTAACCGCTACCTCCTTGTTCCACACCAGAAAAGCCGTTCCCTTGAAAAGGGGCTTACCGGCTTCATCAAAGGTTTCCAGGAGTGCTACGGCACCGGCCGCTGATTGAATCGAAGGTCCTCCGGCATAAACGGCCGCACACCAGAAGATCAGCAGGCCGATAGTAATCCCTGTCGTTATGGTCAGCTTATTTTTAAATTCAGTTCTCATGGTCTCTCAGAAATCTTATCGGCAGGGTAACTGAATCATTGAAGTTCTTAATTACGGTGAGACGTGCTCCCAATGACCGGACAATTTAAACTTTACTTATTTTTATCACTTTATCGACCGTAATACAACCTGACCCGAAAATTATCGGCCTTAGATATAGACCACCCCCCCGGAGGCGTTTTTTCTCATACTTGAAATATCAGGTACCGGGTACCGGTGGTGAGCGCCTGAGAAGTATTGCAGGCAGAACGGCCACGATGAGGAGGGAGGACATGAAGAAGAAGGTGTCCTGATAGGCGAACATCATGGCCTCCTCGATGAGTTTACCGAAAATGAGGGAAAGCCCCTTCATATTGGCCAGTACCTGCGTGTCCCCTCCCTGCTGGAACGTGCCGGAGAGGGCAGAGAGAGCCTGCTTGATGCCGAAAACGGAGAGGTTGGCCCTCTCGGCGAGAATCGTGGTGTGATAGTCGGTGCGCTGGGTCAGAATCGCCGTGAGAACGGCTACGCCGGTAACGCCGCCGATGCCCCGGATGAGGGTCATGAGGCCCGAGCCCTCACGCCGCTTCTCATCGGGCAGCGACCTCATAATCCCCTTGGCGAAGTTGGGCATGAGCCACCCGTTGCTCACGCTGCGCAGCATCACGATGGAGAGTATCACGGCCATAGGGGTGTATATGTTCAGAAAAGTGAAGCGCCAGATGGCGAAAGCCCTGAATGTCATTCCCAGAATGATGAGATACTTGGTGTCTATGTAATCCCCCAACCGCCCGAACATGAGGGAGCTGAAG
>JAUXIQ010000241.1 GCA_030620925.1 Nitrospinota bacterium | reverse complement strand
GTCACGCTCAGGTCGGCCATTGCCTTGAGAGCGGCGTTAAGGTGCCCTTTCCCCCCGTCGATGAGCATGAGGTCCGGCAGCTTCAACTCTTCCCGCTGCAGCCTTTTGAGACGGCGGTGCACCACCTCATACATCATGGCGTAATCGTCTATTCCCACGACCGTCTTGATCCTGAATTTCCTGTACTCAGACTTTTTGGCCTCGCCTCCCGCGAACACCACCATGGAACCCACCGCGGCCTCACCATGAATATTGGATATGTCGAACGCCTCTATCCTCGACGGCGGTCCGCTTAACCCCAGTACCTGCTGCGCTTCGCCCAGGGCCTCCTCCCTCCACTGCTGCCTGTTTACGTTACGTTGCAGGGACAACTGAGCGTTGCGCCGGGCCATCGCTATCCACTTGTTCTTCATGCCCCTCTGGGGAACCGTTATGCCCACTGAAGAACCCTTCTTTTCGGTGAGCCACCTCTGGAGGAGCTCCTGCCCCGCCACGCTGCGTTCCATAACTATCTCTCGAGGGATATAATTATCATCGCTGTAATACTGCTGCAAGAAAGCGGCGAGCAGCTCTTCATCATCATCCTCGGTCTCGATGGTGAACTCCTTGTTGCCCAGCACCCGGCCCTGACGAACGAAGAAGAGCTGGACGTTGCACAGCGGGCCGATTCGCTGGGTGGCTATGATATCCTGGTCTTCCATGCCGGTGGAGATGATCTTCTGTCTTTCCACGACCTTCTCGATGGCTTCTATCTGGTCTCGAATCCGAGCCGCCTCCTCGAAGCGGAGCCCCTCGGACGCCCTCTCCATCTTTTCCCTCAGATGGGTTACCAGCTCGGTGTTCCTGCCCTGGAGGAAGAGGGACAGGTCGCGCACTATTTTCCCGTATTCCTCTTTGCCTATGGCCCCGATGCAGGGCGCCGAACAGAGGTCCATGTGATAGTCGAGGCAGGGGCGCTCCGCCTTGCCGTCTATCTTGATGCGGCACTGCCTTATGGGGAACACCTTGTAGAGGAAGCGCAGGGTCTTGCGCATGGCCTTTGCCGAAACATAGGGGCCGTAGTAGAGGGACTTCCCTCTGCTTATGCGCCGTACCACGGTGAGCTTGGGGTACTCCTCCTCCACGGAGAGCCGGAGGTATGGAAAGTGTTTGTCATCGCGCAGGACGACGTTGTACCTTGGCTTGCGGCGCTTGACCAGGTTGCTCTCCAGGATCAGCGCCTCCGTCTCAGACTCGGTTACGATGTAGCTTATGCTCTCAGCCTGGGAGAGCATGGACCTCACCTTATGAGCATGGGCCGCCGAGTCTTGAAAATAGGATGTAACCCTCGAACGGAGAGACTTCGCCTTGCCGATGTAAAGCACTTCTTTACGGGCGTCCCTCATCATGTAGACGCCCGGCTCATCGGGGAGGCTCCCCCTCAGCGTTTTCACATCCGATGGTATCGTCTGCTCAATCATGGCTCTCGCACAATCCTACTCTTGGTGTCAGGACGCGGACTCAACTGAAGCGCCGGGAACCGAAAGCTAGGTTACGGCAGCTCCGAATTCCGCCCTTCGCAGTTGGCGTATCTTATCCCTTATCTCCGCCGCCTTCTCGAACTCCAGCTCCTTGGCCGCCTGGCGCATCTCTTTTTCCAGCTCCTGGATGACCCCCGGCAGCTCATGCTCCGCCACGTACTTCTCCACTTCCTCGGCCACCAGGGGAAGCGTGTAGTAATCCCGCTCGTAGACGCTTCCCAGTATATCGTGTATGGACTTCTTTATCGAAGCAGGAGTTATGTTATTCACCCGGTTAAATTCCAGTTGTTTCTCCCGCCTGCGCTCGGTCTCGCTTATGGCGGCTTTGATGGCAGTCGTCATCTTATCCGCATAGAGGAGAACCTCGCCTTCCACGTTCCTGGCCGCCCTGCCCATGGTCTGGATGAGGGCTGTCTCAGAACGCAGAAACCCTTCCTTGTCAGCGTCGAGAATGGCCACCAGCGAGACTTCGGGCAAATCCAACCCCTCTCTCAGCAGGTTGATGCCTATCAGCGCATCGAATTTGCCCAGGCGCAAGTCCCTGATTATTTCCGTCCGTTCGAGGGTATCTATGTCGGAATGCATGTAACGCACCTTGAGACCCATATCCTGATAGTATTCCGTGAGGTCCTCGGAGAACCGTTTGGTGAGGGTGGTGACCAGCACCCGCTGGTCCCTCCCGGCCCGCTTGTTTATCTCCCCCATGAGATGGTCGACCTGCCCCCGGGAAGGCTCGATTTTCACCTCCGGGTCGGTTAGCCCCGTGGGCCTTATCAACTGCTCCACCAACAGCCCGCCGCTCTTTTCCAGCTCGTAATCGGCCGGTGTGGCGGACACGTAGACCAACTGGCTCACCGCCCCCTGGAACTCTTCGAAGTTGAGCGGGCGGTTGTCCAGAGCCGAGGGCAGCCTGAACCCGTACTCCACCAGGCTCCGCTTGCGCGACTGGTCGCCGAGGTACATACCTTTCACCTGGGGAATGGCGACGTGGCTCTCATCTATTACCACCAGTGTATCTTCGGGGTAGTAGTCCAATAGCGTGTGAGGCGGCTCTCCGGCCTGTCTGCCGTCCAGCCACCGGGAATAGTTCTCTATCCCCTGGCAGTAGCCTATCTCGCTCATCATCTCCATGTCGAACATGGTGCGCTGCTGAATCCGCTGCGCCTCGAGCTGTTTGCCGTTCTCCTCGAAATAGGCCACCCGCTCGGCCAGCTCCTCCTGGATGCCTTCAATGGCCTCCTTGAGGCGCTGCTCCGGGGTGACGAAGTGGCTGCTGGGGTATATGGTCGTGGAGGGGAGTTTCTCCGCCACGGCCCCCGTGAGGGGGTCGATACGGCTTATGGCATCAACTTCATCTCCGAACAACTCTATCCTTATGGCCGACTCCCACTCGTGAGAGGGCATAACCTCCACCACGTCTCCCCTCACCCTGAAGGTGCCCCTTCTGAAATCGATGTCGTTCCTGCGGTACTGTATCTGAACCAGCTTGTGGAGCAATTCGTCCCGGTCTATCCTTTCCCCCTCCTCCAGATAGACCATCATGCCGTGATACAGCTCGGGAGAGCCCAATCCGTAGATGCAGGAAACGCTGGCCACTATTATCACGTCCCTCCGCTCCAGCAGAGACCTGGTGGCGGCGTGGCGCATCTTGTCTATCTCGTCGTTAATGCTGGCATCCTTCTCTATATAGGTATCGGTCTGCGGGATATAGGCTTCGGGTTGATAATAGTCGTAGTAGCTGACGAAATACTCCACGGCGTTGTAGGGGAAGAAACTCTTGAATTCGCTGTAGAGCTGCGCGGCCAGTGTCTTGTTGTGGACGATCACCAGTGTTGGCTTCTGCACCCGCTCGATTACGTTGGCTATGGTATAGGTCTTGCCCGAGCCGGTTACCCCCAGAAGCACCTGATGCTCCACCCCCGCCTCCACGTTCTCCGAAAGCTGCTCTATGGCCTGGGGCTGGTCCCCCTTGGGGCCGAAATCAGAAACCAGTTGGAACTTTCCTGCCATCTACTCCACCTGAATGCTAAAAGTGTTGAAAAACAAAAGATATTTCAATATCCGTCTACTGAATATATAGCTAAAAGATGGTTATAGCGATGGAATATACATTTTCTTAAACAGCATGACATGAGATCTATCAGGGGCCGAACGGGAAGAGTCACGGGGCTGACAGGGAAGCCGTCCTGCCGGGGCGCCGGATACGAAAATCCTCGGGTAGGTACTTGTCCCAGCTCTCATGATACCCGCTGGCAGACAGATGCGCGAGGTTGAGATAAAAGAGGAAGGTGGGCTTTTTGGGTTTGCGGATCAATTGCATACGGGCCTCCTGGAGCGTCCTGTCGCCCTTCTTGGTGTTGCAATCCCTGCAGGCCACCACCACATTCTCCCAGCATGTCCTACCGCTCCGAGATTTGGGAATGACATGGTCGATGGTCATTTCCGTGCTCATCTGACCGCAGTACTGACAGATAAACCGGTCGCGTTTGAAAACGTTTTTCTTACTGAAAGTAACACCTACGATATGAGGATGCTTGATATAGTAAAGGAGCCTTATAACGCTGGGTAACCTGAAGGTATAACTGGGTGAGCGCACCAGCACTCCGTCGCTCTCCACTTCCTCCGCTTTACCCTTGAGGACCATTTTAATCGCTCTCTTGGAGTTGCAGAAATTGAGCGGCTCATAAGTCTGGTTGAGCACCAGAATTTTATGGG